>JAUXPG010000020.1 GCA_030683915.1 Gemmobacter sp. | reverse complement strand
CCGGTTTCCCAAGGGATCGCGGCAACGTCAACCGCTTTGGCCTTTTCTTGTGCCGGACTTGCCCCTAGTGTCGCGCCCGACCAGACAAGGAGGCACCCATGGCCGAGATCAACGACCCCGAAAACACCATCATCGTGACGCTGAAGGACGGCGAGGTGGTGATCGCGCTGCTGGCCGACGTGGCACCAAAGCATGCCGAACGCATGAAGGCGCTGGCCCGTGCGGGTGCCTATGACGGCGTGGTGTTCCACCGGGTGATCGAAGGGTTCATGGCCCAGACCGGCGATGTGGAGAACGGCAACGCCGACAAGCCGGGTTACAGCATCCGCCGCGCAGGCACCGGCGGCAGCGAACTGCCCGATCTGCCGGCCGAATTCTCGAAACTGCCGCATGACCGTGGCACGCTGGGTGCGGCGCGCTCGTCGAACCCGAACAGCGCGAATTCGCAGTTCTTCATCAATTTCAAGGACAACCATTTCCTGAACGGCCAATACACCGTCTATGGCCGGGTGATTTCGGGGATGGAGTTCGTGGACAAGATCACCCGTGGCGAACCGCCCGCGACCCCCGACCGCATGATCAAGGTGCGGGTGGCCGCCGATGCGTAACGTGCTGGCAGCCGCCGCGCTGATCGCGGCCATCGCGGGCCCTGCGCTGGCAGGGCCGAAACTGACCATCGAGATCGCGGGCGAGGCCAATGGCACCGTCGTCATCGACCTGCGCGATGATCTGGCCCCCGGCCATGTCGAACGCATCGTGACGCTGGCGCAGCAGGGCGCCTATGACGGCGTGGCCTTTCACCGGGTGATCGAAGGGTTCATGGCCCAGACCGGCGACGTGCAGTATGGCAAAGGCGACGATCTGGCGCGCGCAGGCATGGGCGGTTCTTCGCTGCCCAACCTCAAGGCCGAATTTTCCGATGCGCCGTTCGATCGCGGCGTGGTCGGCATGGCCCGGTCGCAAAACCCCGACAGCGCGAACAGCCAGTTCTTCATCATGTTCGCGCCCGGCCATTTCCTGAACGGCGACTACACGGTCGTCGGTCAGGTCGAATCGGGGATGGACGTGGTTGACCGCATCAAGCGCGGCGCCGGGCAGTCGGGTTCGGTGCGCGCGCCGGACCGCATGGTGCGGGTGACGGTGCAGCCCTGATCCGCGCGGCGCCGCGCCCTGTCACAGGGGGCGGTGCCACCGGGGAAAGCGGGCAGACAGGCAAAGGGCGGGCGAACATGGCACTGGAAGATGCGAAGGCGCAGGTTGACCTTGCCTTCACCCGCGACGACCTGAAAGGTCTGGCCTTTGAAAACGCCTTTGGCGGCGCGACCAGTTTCCTGCGCCGCCGCTATACCAAGGACCTGCGCGGCGCCGATCTGGCCATCACCGGCGTGCCGTTCGATCAGGCGGTGACCCACCGGCCCGGTGCGCGCTTTGGCCCCCGCGCGATCCGAGAGGCCAGTACCCTGCAGGCGTTCGATCCGCCGCATGGCTGGGGGACGTCTCCGTTGGAAGGCATGGCCATTGCCGATGCGGGCGATCTGGCCTTCGACTATGCGAAGGTCGCCGATTTTCCCGCCGCTCTGACCGCGCATATCCGCGGCATCCTGGCGCAAGGGCCCGGCACCATCGCGCTAGGCGGCGACCATTTCATCACCCTGCCGATCCTGCGCGCCTATGCCGAACGCTTCGGCCCTGTCGCGCTGATCCAGTTCGACGCGCATTCCGACCTTTGGCCGGATGACGACCTGACCCGCATCGACCACGGCACGATGGCCTACAAGGCGGTGAAAACCGGGCTGATCGACCCGGCGCACAGCATCCAGATCGGCATCCGCACCCATTGCGACGATTATCTCGGGGTCGACCACATTCAGGCGCGCGCGGTCCACGAGCGCGGCGTCGCGTCGGTTGTCGCGCAGATCCGCGACCGGGTGGGGGACAGGCCCTGCTATATCAGCTTTGACATCGACGCGCTGGACCCGGCCCATGCCCCCGGCACCGGAACCCCGGTCTGGGGCGGGCTGGCCAGTTGGCAGGCGGCGGCCATCCTGCGCGATCTGGCGGGCATCAACATGGTCGGCGGCGATGTGGTCGAGGTGTCTCCGCCCTATGACGCGGGCGGCATCACCGCGATTGCGGGGGCGCATGTCGCGTTGGAGCTGATCTGCCTTTATGGCTGGGCGCGGGGCAAAGGGTGAAGCGCGTGTTCTCTCTTCTGGTCGCGCTTGGGATTTTGATGGCGGGAATCCTTTTATGGGTGCGCGTCGCGCCGTCCGATCCCGCGGTCTGGCACGTGGACCCGGTGACTGCGCCAGACCCGGCCAAGCCAAACTGGGCCCGCATTCCCCCCGGCGCCATCATGGGCCCGCCGGGCACGCTGGCTCCACGCCTTGCCGCGGCACTTGGGGCCGAGCCGCGCCTTACCTTGCTGGCCGGGCGGCTGGAGGACGGCCACGCCACCTATGTGCAGCGGTCGCGGTTGATGGGGTACCCGGATTACATCACGGTCCGCATCCTGCCTGATGCTGCGGGGCAGGAAACGCTGGCCCTGCTGTCGCGGTCGCGGTTCGGGCAAGGTGACATGGGGGTGAATGCCGCCCGGGTGGCGCGGTTGCGCGCCGCGTTGACAGGAGGATGACATGAGCGATCTGGCACGGCGCATCCGGCAGGGGCGGGGCGCGGAACCCGCCGATCTGGTGCTGAAGGGCGGGTCGGTGTTCTGCGTCGTCACCGGCGCCCTGATCCCCGGCGATGTGGCGATCTGCGGGGATACCATCGTCGGGATCGGCCATGCCTATCAGGGCCGGCGCGAGATTGACGTGACCGGCAAGGTGCTGGTGCCGGGGTTCATCGACACACATCTGCACATCGAATCCTCGCTGGTCACCCCGTTCGAATTTGACCGCTGCGTGGCCCCCCGTGGGGTCACCACGGCCATCTGCGACCCGCACGAGATTGCCAATGTGGCCGGCGTCGCGGGCATCCGCTATTTTCTTGAAGCGTCGGCCCATACCGTCATGGACATCCGGGTGAACCTGTCGTCCTGCGTGCCGTCCTCGCCGATGGAAACCGCCGGGGCGCAGATCGAGGCGGCGGACCTGACCCCGCTGATGGATCATCCGCGCGTGATCGGGCTGGCAGAGTTCATGAACTACCCCGGCGTGATCCATGAGGACCCCGGCTGTATGGCCAAGCTGGAGGCGTTTGAGGGCCGCCATATCGACGGGCATGCGCCGCTTTTGTCCGGGCGTGACCTGAACGCCTATGTCGCGGCTGGCATCCGCACCGAACACGAGGCGACCGGCGCGGCCGAGGCGACCGAGAAGTTGCAGCGCGGCCTGCGCGTGCTGATCCGCGAAGGATCGGTCAGCAAGGACATGGTGGCGCTGGCGCCGGTGCTGGACCTTGCGACAAGCCCCTACGTGTGCCTGTGCACCGATGACCGCAACCCGCTGGACATTGCCGAACACGGGCATCTGGACCACATGATCCGGTCGCTGATCGCCATGGGCCGCCCGGTGCTGGCAGTCTACCGCGCCGCCAGCCTGTCGGCGGCCGAGGCGTTCGGGTTGAAGGATCGCGGCCAGATCAGCCCCGGCAAGCGTGCCGATATCGTGGTGATGGACCGGCTGGAGGATTGCCGCGCCGACATGGTGCTGTGCGGCGGCGTGGTGGTGGACGATGCCGCCTTTGCCGCGCGGGGTCATGTGGCCCCAGTGGCGCGCGGGTCGGTCAAGGCGCGGCCGGTGACGGCACAGGATTTCCGCCATACCGGCAACCGCGACGAGGTGCCGGTGATCGGCATCTGGCCCGGCAAGATCCTGACCGAACACCTGCGTGAACAGGTGCCTGCGGTGAACGGCGACAGGGGGCCCGACCCCACCCGCGACCTGATGCGGATCACCGTGATCGAACGGCACGGCAGGAACGGCAATATTGCCAACGGCTTCGTGCGCGGCTTTGGCATGACGGCCGGGGCCATTGCCTCGACCGTGTGCCACGACCATCACAACATCGCCGTGGTGGGTGCCGATTATGCCGACATGGCGCTGGCGGCGAACCGGCTGGGCCAGATCGAAGGCGGGTTCGTCGTGGTGCGGGATGGTGTTGTGCTGGCCGAACTGCCGTTGCCGGTCGCCGGGTTGATGAGCCTTGATCCCTTCGAGGCCGTCCACGCCCGTCTGGTCGCCCTGCGGGCCGCGGCGCGGTCGTTGGGTGTCGTGCTGGAAGAACCGTTTTTGCAGCTTGCCTTTCTGGCCCTGCCGGTCATTCCGCATCTCAAGATCACCGACCGCGGCATGGTCGATGTGGACCGCTTCTGCCTGATCGAAGGGTGATAGGGCAGGGTGGCGCGGCTAAAGCCGCACCACCGTCACCTGCTGGCCCATTGCCGACAGCGCGATTTCGCCGCGGCACAGGCGCAAGGCATCCTGACCGAACACCTCGGCCCGCCAGCCATGCAGCGCGGGCAACGCGCGCTCCCCCGCCGCGATGGCGTCGAGATCGGATGCGCTGGCGATCAGTTTCGACGCGACGCCGGTTTCCTCGGACTTGGTCTTGAGCAGGACGCGCAGCAGGTCGGCCAACGCCGGGTTGACCTGCAACTGCTCGCGGCTCAGGTCGGGTTTGGGCATGTCCTCGGGGCGGGTTTCCATGCCAGCCTTGACGGCGGCCAGAATGCCATCGGCGATATCGCCCTTGCGCCCCTCGCGCAACAGCAGGCGGGCGCGGCCCAGTTCCTCGTGGTTGGTGGGGCGGGTCGAGGCCAGTTCCAAAAGCGCGTCATCCTTGTAGATGCGCGAACGGGGAATGTTGCGCGTCTGGGCGTAATCCTCGCGGAAGCGCGCCAGTTCCCGGACCACCGCCAGAAACCGCCCCGACGTCGTGCGGGTCTTGACCCGCGTCCACGCGTCCTCGGGTGTGACGGTATAGGTGGCGGGGTCGGTCAGGATGCTGAGTTCTTCTTCCAGCCAATGCGTCCGGCCCGACTTTTGCAGTTGCCCCGACAGGTGTTCATAGATCACCCGAAGGTGGGTCACATCGGCCAGCGCGTATTCGGCCTGCGCCGTGGTCAGCGGGCGGCGCGACCAGTCGGTAAACCGGCTGGTCTTGTCCAGATCGGCCTTGCAGATCTTCTTGACCAGCGTCTCATACCCGACCTGTTCGCCAAAGCCACAGACCATTGCAGCAACCTGCGTGTCGAACAACGGTTCGGGGAACACCTTGCCTTCGACAAAGAAGATTTCCAGATCCTGCCGCGCGGCGTGGAACACCTTGACCGTGCCCTTGTGGCGCATGAGGTCGTAAAGCGGCTCCAACGACATGTCGGGACCGGCGATTGGGTCCACCAGCGCGGCCAGCCCGTTCTTGCCGGGCAGCGCCAACTGGATCAGGCACAGTTTTGCCCAGTAGGTGCGTTCGCGCAGGAATTCGGTGTCGATGGTGACATAGGGCGCGTCCTTGGCGGCAGTGCAGAATTCGGCAAGGGCTTCGGTGGTGGTGATGGTCAGCATGGGTCCTCAGGGTCACGCGGGGGCATCCCGCAGATGGGGCCCCGGGGTTCAGTCGGGGCGGGTTTGCGTGTGGGGCGGGCGGGCAGGGACATCAGGGCAGGCGAACCGGCGAAAGGTCACCGGCGGCAAATCGGCGCAACACCGCCGGGTAAAGCCGATGTTCCATCGCCAGCACGCGGGTTGCAAGGGTTTCCGCAGTATCGTCTGCAAGAACGGGCACGCGCGCCTGCCCAAGGATCGGGCCATCGTCCAGCACGGCAGTCACCTGATGCACGGTGCAGCCCGCCTCGGTGTCGCCCGCGTCCAGCGCGCGCTGGTGGGTGTGCAAGCCAGGGTATTTGGGCAGCAGCGACGGGTGGATGTTCAGCATCCGGCCTTCGAACCGGGCCACGAAAGCCGGTGTCAGCACGCGCATGAATCCGGCAAGGCACAGGATATCGGGCGCCACCGCGTCGATATGGTTGAGGAGGGCGCCCTCGAACGCCGCGCGGTCGCTCTTGAACGGGCGGTGGTCCACCGCCGCCACCGGCACGCCCATGGCCGCCGCGCGCGCAAGACCGGTGGCGGAGGGGTCATTGCTTGCCACCAGGACCGGCCGTGCCGGGTGATCGCCCGTCATGCTTTCGACCAGCCGGACCATGTTGGACCCGCCGCCCGAAATCAGGATGGCGACTCGTTTCACAAAAGACGCCCCGAATAGACCACGCCGCCATCCCCCGGCACGATCCGGCCCATCGGCACCACGGTCTCGCCCATGTCGCGCAACAAGGCGGCCACCGCCTCGGCCCGGTCAGGCGCCACCACCAGCATCAGCCCGATGCCGCAGTTGAAGGTCTTGAGCAGTTCGGGCTCGGACATGTTCGCCGTCTGCGCCAGCCAGCGGAACACCGGCGGCAGCTCCCACGCCGACAGGTCGATGGCGCAGGCCAGCCCTTCGGGCAGCACGCGCGGCGGGTTTTCGGTGATGCCGCCGCCGGTGATATGCGCCAGCCCATGCACGCCGCCCGCCCGGATCGCCGCCAGCGCCTGACGCACATAAAGCCGCGTCGGGGTCAGCAGCGCCGCCCCGAGGCTGCCTTCGGCCCAGGGGCAGGGCGCGTCCCAGCCGAGTCCCGATACCTCGACCACCTTGCGCACGAAACTGTAGCCGTTGGAATGGACCCCGCTGGACCCAAGCCCCAGCAGCACATCGCCTTCCGCCACATCGCGCGGCAGGTCAGACCCGCGCTCCATCGCGCCGACGGCAAAGCCCGCAAGGTCAAAGTCGCCCTTGTGATACATCCCCGGCATTTCAGCCGTCTCGCCGCCGATCAGCGCCGCACCGCAGGCTTCGCAGCCCGCCGCAATGCCTTCGATGATGCGGGTGGCCTGATCGACATCCAGCTTGCCGGTGGCAAAGTAATCCAGAAAGAACAGAGGCTCGGCGCCCTGGCACACGAGATCGTTGACGCACATCGCCACAAGGTCGATGCCGATCGTATCGACGTTGCCGGTGTCGATGGCGATGCGCAGCTTGGTGCCAACCCCGTCGGTCGCCGCGACCAGAACCGGGTCGCTGTAGCCTGCCGCCTTCAGGTCGAACAACCCGCCAAAGCCACCCAGACCGCCCATCACACCCGGGCGGGTGGTGCGTTTCGCCGCTGGTTTGATGCGGTCCACCAGCGCATTGCCTGCGTCGATGTCCACGCCTGCATCGGCATAGGTCAGACCGTTCGTTCCCGCGCTCATGGCTCGCTCCCGGATGAATGTGCCGCGCGCATAGCGCATCGGTGGGACAGGCGCAACGACGCCGCGCGCACAGGTGGCCTTGCGCGCAGGGGCAGGGCGCACTAGGTTGGGGCCAACCAGATATCGGAGGGCGGATATGGCGCCCCAGCGTCCCCAGGGTGCGGACGCGTTCCCGAAGCCGCAGGCCGCGCCCGAGGGCAAAGCCCCGTCGGTCGAATCGTCCGGCACCCTTCGAAACGCCGACCCCGCGCCGCTTTATGCGGCGCTGGACCTCGGCACCAACAGTTGCCGGATGCTGATTGCCCGACCACGGGGCAGTCAGTTTCACGTCGTGGACAGTTTTTCCAAGACTGTTCAACTGGGCGTCGGGCTGGAAAGCTCGGGGCGGCTTTCGCGTGCCTCGATGGGGCGCACGGTGCAGGCGCTGCGCATCTGCCAGAAGAAACTGGAAAGCCACGGTGTCGCGCGGATGCGCCTTGTCGCCACCGAGGCTTGTCGCCGGGCGGCCAACAGCCGGGAATTCATGCGCTCGGTCCGCCGCGAAACCGGCCTGACGCTGGAAATCATCGCCCCCGAAGAAGAGGCGCGGCTGGCCGTGGTGTCCTGCGCGCCGCTGGTGGAGACGCGCACCGAACAGTTGCTGGTCGTGGACATCGGCGGCGGATCGACCGAACTGGTGTGGGTGGACCTGCGCCCGGTGGCGCCCGCCTTGCGGCCGCGCGCGCTGATGCGGCTTTCGGCAGGGTTCCACCTGCCGGGCGAAGGCCCGCAGGCCCGTGTGGTGGATTGGATTTCCGTACCGCTGGGCGTGGCCACCTTGCGCGAGCAGTTCGGAGATGTCGAAGACGACGCGGCCCGCTTTGCGCTGATGAGCTGGTTCTTCGAGGAACAGCTGGCCAACTTCACCCCCTATCAAGGCCAGCAGGCGCGCGAGGGATTCCAGATCATCGGCACCTCGGGCACCATCACCACGGTCGCGGCCAGCTTTCTGGGCCTGCGCCGCTATGACCGCACCAAGGTTGACGGGCTGACCATGACCTCGGGCCAGATCGACAGCGTGATCCGCGATTACCTGCAACTTGGCCCCGAAGGGCGCCGCACCGACCCGCGCATCGGGCGTGACCGCCATGCGCTGATCATGTCGGGCGCGGCTATACTTCAGACCCTGATGCGGATATGGCCGACCGACCGCCTGTCGGTGGCCGACCGTGGCCTGCGCGAGGGGCTGCTTTATGCACAGATGAGCGCCGACGGCGTGCTTCAGGACGGACCCGCAAGATGACCGAGAAAAAGACCTCCGGCCGCGGCGCGCGCGATCTGCGCGTGCGCGTCAAGACCGCCAAGGGGCGCAAGCTGTCCTCCACCCTGTGGCTGGAGCGGCAGTTGAACGATCCTTACGTCATCAAGGCGAAAAAGGATGGCTACCGGGGCAGGGCGGCCTACAAGATTCTGGAACTGGATGACAAGTTCGGGTTTCTGCACCCCGGCGCCCGCGTCGTCGATCTGGGCTGCGCGCCCGGCGGGTGGTGTCAGGTCGCCGTGCCGCGCGTCAATTCGCTTGGCGAACGCAAGGGCAAGCCGCAAGGACGCATCATCGGCGTCGACCTGCAAGAAGTGGCCCCGATCGCTGGGGCCGAACTGCACCAGCTTGATTTCCTGGCCGAAGGGGCCGAGGAGACCGTCAAGGGCTGGCTGGGCGGCAAGGCTGATGTGGTGATGTCAGACATGGCCGCCGCGGCATCGGGCAACAAACAGGTGGACCACCTGCGCATCATCATCCTGTGCGAGGCGGCCGCGGAATTTGCCTTTGACGTGCTGGAAATCGGCGGCACCTTTGTCGCCAAGGTGCTGGCGGGTGGCGCCGAAAGCGAACTTCAGGCCACGCTGAAGCGCAACTTCACCAAGGTCGCGCATGTCAAGCCGCCTGCCTCGCGCTCGGACAGTTCCGAGAAGTTTGTGGTTGCCCAAGGCTTCCGTGGCCGCTGGCAGGACCGGACCGACCCGCCCGCCGCCTGAAGCGCACCTGTGCCGCGTGCATCTTTGTTGTGTGCAGAATTCATGTTCGCCCCGGTAGCCGCAGCCCCCGCGCCCCGCTAGAACCGCGTCACGTCGCCAATCGCACAAGCCATGTCGAAATCCGGCACGGCCTGTCGCGAACTGGCGCTAGAACCGGGTCAGAGGTCACGGAGAGTCGCATGCCCGAAGTCACCATCGTCTGCTGGCGCGACATTCCCGCGCAGGTCATCGTCGGCAAGGGGCGCAAGGGCTCCAAGGCGGCGCTGCCCGAACGGTTTGAACAGGCCATCGACCGCTGCGCGATGAAGATCGGTGCCCGCGACAGCGACGCCTATCTGGCCGAATGGCGCAAGGCGCCGCCCTACACCGTCGAAGGCGAACCTGACGCGGTGGCCGCGTCAGAGGCCGCGCGCATCGACACCGAATTCGACACCGCGCGCCTCAAGGCGCTGATCGACAACGATGGCTGGGCCTGAAAGGACCAAACCAATGGCACTGTTCAACTTCCGCCGCGACACCGGCCCCGCCTCGTCCAACGCCGATCTCGAGGCGTTGCTGCGCGGCTATTCCATCGAGGTGATGCCCCGCACCGCCGAGAAGGTCGAAGATTTCCGCGACCTGCTGCCTGCCGGCACCCGCGTCTACATTGCGCACATCGACACCCCGATCGAGGACATGGTGGCCACCGCTGCCCGCCTGCGCCGCGAAGGGTTCGAGCCGATGCCGCATTTCCCCGCCCGCATCATCAAGGACCGGGCAACGCTGTTCGATTGGGTTGCCCGCTACAAGGGCGAGGCCGGGGTGAAGCAGGGCCTTATTCTTGCGGGGAACGCGGGAAACCAGCCGGGCGAATTCCATTCATCCATGCAGCTTCTCGAATCGGGCGCCTTCGAGGGATTTGAACGGCTGCACGTCGCCGGGCACCCGGAAGGCAACAAAGACATTGACCCCGACGGCTCCGACCGCATGGTGATGGAGGCCGCGCGCTGGAAGTCGGCCTTTGCCGAGCGCACCGATGCCAAGATGGCAATGGCAACACAGTTCTGCTTCGAAGCGCGTCCGGTGATTGACTGGGTGAACCGCCTTGCAACCGAAGGAATCGCGCTGCCCGTCCACATCGGCGTGGCGGGGCCGGCCAAGCTGCAGACCTTGCTGAAGTTCGCCATCGCCTGCGGGGTCGGCCCGTCGCTGCGCGTGCTGCAAAAGCGCGCGATGGACGTGACGAAACTGCTGCTGCCCTACGAGCCGACCGACTTCCTGACCGAGCTGGCGGCGCACAAGGCCGCCAACCCGGCCTTTGGCATCGAGTCGGTGCATTTCTTCCCGTTGGGCGGCATCAAGACCAACGCCACCTGGGCCACCGAACACGGCGGCGCCGCTGCCATTCCCGCCAACCGCGCCTGAAAGGTCCGACATGACCCGCACCGTCCTTGAATCGAAAACCAAGACCGTCATCATCGGTTTCGACGAGCCCTTCTGCGTGATCGGCGAACGTATCAACCCCACCGGCCGCAAGAAGCTGGCGGCGGAACTGGAAGCGGGCAACTTTGAAACCGTGATCCGCGATGCACTGGAACAGGTCGCGTGTGGCGCGACCGTTCTGGACGTGAACTCGGGCGCGGTGTTCACCAACAAGATGGCGCTGGACCCGCGCTATGCCGACAACAACTTCGTCGAACCGCCCCTGATGAAGGCGCTGATCGAAATCGTGCAGCAGACGGTTGACGTGCCGCTGTGCATCGACAGCTCGGTTCCCGGCGCGCTTGAGGCCGGGCTGATGGCCTGCGAGGGCCGCCCGCTCTTGAACTCGGTGACGGGTGAGGAAGAGCGGCTGGAGCTCGTGCTGCCGCTGGTCAAGAAATACAACGTGCC
>JAUXPG010000467.1 GCA_030683915.1 Gemmobacter sp. | reverse complement strand
CATAGGCCACTTCTTCAAGGTTGGTGAACCCTTCGGCCACCAGAAGCTGCGCCATCATCTCGTCCACATCCAGCGTGTCCATGAACAGCTTGGTGCGCTCGGCGAACTCGGCCTGACGGCGGGCCGATTCGTCGGCCTCGGTCAGGATGTCGATGTCCAGACCTGTCAGCTGGCTGGCCAGACGCACGTTCTGCCCGCGCCGCCCGATGGCCAGCGACAGTTGCTCGTCCGGCACCACCACCTCGATCTTGCTCGCGTCCTCGTCGAACACGACCTTCGACACCTCGGCAGGCTGCAACGCGTTCACAAGGAAGGTCGCAACATCGGCATTCCACGGAATGATGTCGATCTTTTCGCCCTGCAACTCGTTCACAACCGCCTGAACGCGGCTGCCACGCATGCCGACGCAGGCGCCGACCGGGTCGATGGAGTTATCGTAGCTGATGACCGCGATCTTCGCGCGCGACCCCGGATCGCGGGCGCAGGCCTTGATCTCGATGATGCCGTCATAGATTTCGGGCACTTCCATCTTGAACAGCGCCGCCATGAATTCAGGCGCGGTGCGGCTCAGGAACACCTGCGGGCCGCGGGCCTCGCGCCGCACGTCCTTGACGTAGGCGCGGATGCGGTCACCGATGCGATACGATTCGCGGCCGATCTTGTCGTTGCGGCGCAGGATGCCTTCGCCACGGCCGATATCGACGATGACGTTGCCGTATTCCTCGCGCTTCACCGTGCCGTTCAGGATGGTGCCGACGCGGTCCTTGAATTCTTCAAACTGCCGGTCACGCTCGGCCTCGCGGACCTTTTGCAAGATCACCTGCTTGGCCGACTGCGCCGCGATGCGGCCCAGATCGACCGGAGGCACCTCGTCCACGATCTCTTCACCGATCTGCGGGTCGGGCCGGTAGGATTTCGCCTGCTTGACGGTCAGTTGCGCGTGGTGGTTTTCCAGCGCGTCATCTTCGACCACGGTCCGCACGCGGGCAAAGGTCGCCCGCCCGGTCTTGCGGTCGATCTTGACCCGGATGTCCATTTCCGCGCCATAGCGCGACTTGGCCGCGCGGGCCAAGCTGTCTTCCATGGCCTGGATGACAAGTTCGGGGTCGATCATCTTTTCCCGCGCCACCGCGTCGGCGGTTTGCAGCAGTTCAAGCTGGTTGGCAGAGGTAATTGCCATCGCGGCCTCCTGTCAGTGCTTCACGGGCGCGGCGGGTTCGTCCGCCTCGTCGTCGTCATGGTCCTCGGTCTCGATCCCGTCGATTCCGTCTTCGTCGATGTCGGCGCCATCGAAGGCCCCGGATTCCTTGCGCTGGCGCAGCATTTCCGCGATCAGCTCGTCCGTCAGGATCAGCTTGGCATCCGACAGCCAGTCGAACTTGAGCCCGATGGTCAGGTCCTCGCCAGCCTCCTCGATGGTGATGAGCACCTCATCCCCTTCGGTTCCCGCCAGCATCCCTTTGAACCGGCGGCGCCCGTCGATCAGCTCGCTGGTTTCCAGCCGGGCCTCATAGCCGTTCCACATGTCAAAGTCCTTCAGCCGCGTCAGCGGCCGGTCGATTCCGGGGCTGGACACTTCCAGCGTGTAATTGTCCTCGATCGGGTCTTCGACATCCATCACCGCGGAAACGGCGGTGGAAATCTTGGCGCAGTCATCGACGTTGATGCCGCCTTCGGGACGGTCCGCCATAATCTGCAAAATGCGCGTCTTGCCGCCCATCAGGCGGATTCGCACCAATTCATAGCCCAGACTTTCGATGGTGGGCTGCACGATGGCGGCCAGCCGCCGGTCAATGGCGGTCTTGGCAATGAGGTCGGACATGGTGTCAGTCACGGGGGGTCCCCCAAAAACGAAAAACGGGCCGTCAGGCGGCCCGTTGCTTTTCCGGTGGGCTTCGGGTGTGGACCCCGGAGCGCCGCTGTTGGCAGGGGATATACGCGGGTGACCGGGCGATTGCAAGGGCAGATGGACCAAGCCCCGGATCGGATCACGCAGCCTGCAACAGCGCCCCGTCATGCCCGGCAATGGTGGCGGTGACAACAGCGCCTTCCGGGCGGTCAGAGGCAAAGGCAACCTCGGTAAACTGTTCGGTCCGGCCCATGCGCGGCGATTCGGTCAGAATGCGGTGCGTCCGTCCCACCTGTGCCGCCAGATGGCGGGCCAAGGCCGCCTCGCCCGCCGCACGCAGCGCGGCCGCGCGGGCGCGGATCACCGGCCCCGCCAGTTGCGGCATCCGCGCGGCGGGCGTGCCCTTGCGCGGGCTGAAGGGGAACACATGCAAAAAGGTCAGCCCGCAATCATCCACCAACTTCACCGAGTTGGCGAAATGCGCGTCGGTTTCGGTGGGAAAGCCCGCGATGATGTCGGCACCGAACACGATGTCGGGGCGCAGGGCGCGCGCATCCTCGCAGAACCGGATCGCATCGTCGCGCAGGTGGCGCCGCTTCATCCGCTTCAGGATCAGGTCGTCGCCGTGCTGCAGGCTCAGGTGCAGATGCGGCATCAGGCGCGGTTCGGTGGCGATGGCCTGCATCAGCGCCTCGTCCGCCTCGATGCTGTCGATGCTGGAAATCCGCAG
>JAUXPG010000231.1 GCA_030683915.1 Gemmobacter sp. | reverse complement strand
CATGCCCTTGGGTTCGGCGGCCAGCAGCTTTTGCGTGTAGGGGTGCGCGGGGGCGGAAAACACCTGCGCGGTGGGTCCCTGTTCGACGATCTCGCCCTTTTGCATGACGCAGACGCGGTCGGCGATGCGGCGCACGATGTTGAGGTCGTGGGTGATGAACAAAAGGCTCAGCCCTTCGGACCGCTTGAGATCGAGCAGAAGGTCAAGGATCTGGGCCTGAATGGTCACGTCCAGCGCAGTGGTGGGTTCGTCCGCGATCAGAAGTTCGGGGCCGTTCGCCAGCGCCATCGCGATCATCACGCGCTGGCGCTGGCCGCCCGACAACTGGTGCGGATAGGCGCCCAGCCGGGTTTCGGGGTCGCGGATGCCGACCTTGGTCAACAGATCAAGGATGCGCGCGCGCGCGGTGTCGCCGGCAAGGCCCTGGTGCAGGGCCAGCGCCTCGGCCAGTTGTTTTTCGATGGTGTGCAGCGGGTTGAGCGATGTCATCGGCTCCTGGAAGATGAAGCTGATGTCGTTGCCGCGCACCCGGCGCAGGGTGGCGGCATCGGCGCCGACCATCTGTTGCCCGGAATAGCGGATGGAGCCAGCCACTTCGGCGCTGTCGGGCAGCAGGCCCACCGTGGCCAGCGCCGACACCGATTTGCCCGACCCCGATTCGCCCACCAGCGCCACGGTTTCCCCGCGCGCCACCGTGAACGACACCGCGCGCACCGCTTCGATCACCTTGCCGTCCTGACGGAAGCGCACGGTCAGGCCGTCAACCTCCAGCACGCGCGCATCGCTCATCGGAATGTCTTTCGCGGGTCAAAGGCATCGCGCACGCCTTCGAAGATGAACACCAGCAGGCTGAGCATGATGGCGAAGGTGAAGAACGCGGTGAACGCAAGCCACGGCGCCTGCAGGTTCTGTTTCGCCTGCAACGTCAGTTCGCCAAGGCTGGGCGCCGACGACGGCAGGCCGAAGCCCAGAAAATCGAGGCTGGCCAGACCGGCGATGGTGCCGGTGATGACGAAGGGCAGCATGGTCAGCGTGGCGACCATCGCGTTGGGCAGAACGTGGCGGAACATGATCACGCGGTCGGGCACGCCCAGCGCGCGGGCGGCGCGGACGTATTCGAAGTTGCGCGCCCGCAGGAATTCGGCCCGCACCACGCCCACAAGCGCCGTCCAGCCGAACACCGTCATCAGGATCACCAGCAGCCAGAAGTTCATCGGCCAGATCGCCGCCACGATGATGATGATGTAAAGCGAGGGCACCGACCCCCAGAGTTCGATCACGCGCTGAAAGATCAGGTCGATCGCGCCGCCGAAATAGCCCTGCACCGCCCCGGCGGCGATGCCGATGACGCTGGTGGTCAGCGTCACGATCAGCGCAAAGGCGACCGAGAGGCGAAAGCCATAGATCACGCGTGCCAACACGTCACGCGCGGTGTTGTCCGTCCCCAGCCAATGCCGGTTGTCCGGCGCGCTGGGGGCGGGTTCGCCAAGGTCGGAAATGGTGTTGTAGCTGAACGGAATGAGCGGCCAGATCATCCAGCCGGGTTCGATTTTCACACCCTCGACGGTGCCCGACGCCTCGGCCTCGGCCAGTGCCGCGGTGGGGTCGTCGAGGCACAGCTCGGCCCCGCCGGTGCGGATCAGGCATTGCACCTCGGCATCGCGCCAGGATACGGCGGTCTGGAAATCGCCGCCGAAATCGCGTTCGGAATAGAACCGGGTCAACGGGTATTTCAACTCGCCCCGGAACGACACCAAGAGCGGTTTGTCGTTGGCAATGAGTTCGGCAAACAGCGACAGGCCGAAGATCAGCGAAAACAGCAGGAGCGACCAATAGGCCCGGCGGTTGGCCCGGAAGTTGCGCCAACGGCGCTGGTTCAGTGGCGACAGGGCCATGCGTTACCCCCGGCCTTCAAAGTCGATGCGCGGATCGACCCAGACATACATCAGGTCCGACAGGATGCCGACCACAAGGCCGATCAACCCGAACACGAACAGCGTGCCAAAGATCACCGGGTAATCCCGCGCCACCGCCGCCTCGAACCCCATGCGCCCCAGACCGTCGAGCGAGAAGATCGTCTCGATGATCAGGCTTGATCCGAAAAAGACAGAAAGGAACAGGCCGGGGAAGCCTGCGATGACGATCAGCATCGCATTTCGGAAAACGTGGCCATAGAGCACCCGCGCCTCGCCCAGCCCCTTGGCGCGGGCGGTCATCACATATTGCTTGCGCATCTCGTCCAGAAACGAGTTCTTGGTCAGCAAGGTCAGCGTCGCGAAGCTGGAGATGAGCGAGGCGGTGACGGGCAGCGCGATGTGCCAGAAGTAATCGGCCACCTTGCCCAGTGGCGAAAGCTGGTCCCAGTTTTCCGAGGTCAGGCCGCGCAGCGGGAACCATTGCACGTAAGACCCGCCCGCGAACACCACCAGCAGAAGGATGGCGAACAGAAAGCCCGGAATGGCATAGGCCACGATGATGATGCCGCTGGTCCATGTGTCAAAGGTGGACCCGTCGCGCACCGCCTTGCGGATGCCAAGCGGGATCGACACCAGATAGGCGATGAGCGTGGACCACAGGCCAAGCGAAATCGACACCGGCATCTTTTCCAAGACCAGATCCACGACCGAGATGGAGCGGAAATAGCTTTGTCCGAAATCGAAGGTCAGGTAGTTGCCCATCATGATGCCGAACCGTTCCAGCATGGGAATGGGTTCCTTGACGCATTCCGGCGCCCGCGACGATGGCGTGCCGGTGAAGCCTTCGGCGCAGACAAGGCGGGCAAACCCGAACTGCACCTCAAGGCTGTCGAGAAATTCGGGCGGCAGGCCGCGCGCGCCCTGATAGGCGCCTTCGACGGGCCCGGTGGTTTCCGACCCGCCGGCGATGTTCTGGAACACGTCGCCGCCCCCATCGAGCCGCGCGGTGATCTGGTCTATCGGCCCGCCCGGCACCAGCTGGGTCAGGAAAAAGTTGATGACCATGATCCCGAACAGGGTCGGGATCACCAGCGCGATACGCCGAAGGATATATCCGCCCATGTCAGCGCAGCGCGCCGGCCGCGCGCAGGGCGGCCGCCTTGTCGGCGTTGAACCACCAGAAATCCAGCTCGCCGCGCGCGTAGGGCGGGAGCGTTTCGGGGTGCTCGAACATGTCGTAATAGGCCACGGTGTGCTTGTCCTTGAACCACTGCGGCACCCAGAACCGTTCCGCGCGCAGCACGCGGTCCAGCGCGCGGGTGGCGGTGGTCATGTCCTCGCGGGTTTTCGCAGCGATCACCGCGTCGATCAGCCGGTCAACTGCGGGGCTTTTCAGCCCCATCAGGTTGAAGCTGCTGACATCCGCCGTGGCCGAGCCGTAGAATTGCTTGAGTTCCGGGCCGGGCAGTTCGGTGGCGCGGGCGTTGCCGGTGACGATGTCGAAATCATAGGCCGGGGGGCGTTCGCGCGCCTCCATCTGGGCATTGTCGATGCGGGTGTGGACCGCATCGATGCCCGCACGGCGCAGGTTTTCGACATAGGGCAGGATGATGCGGTCGAACGACTGGGAATCGTTGAGGAATTCCACGCGCAGGGTTTCGCCTGCCGCGTTGCGCCGCATGCCGTCGGCGCCCAGCGTCCAGCCGGCCGCTTCCAGCAGGTCATTGGCGCGGCGCAGGTTGCCCCGGTCGGTCTGGCGGTCGCCCGAGACCGGGGCCATGACGGCGGGTTCGGTCAGAATGGTCGCAGGCAGCAGCCCTTCGTCGACCAGCGGTTGCAGCAGCGCCAGTTCTTCGGGCGAGGGCACCCCTTCGGCGGCAAGCGGGGTATTTTCCCAGATCGAATGGATGCGCGCGTAGAGCCCGTAGAACAGCGTGGCGTTGGCCCATTCGAAGTTGAACATGAGGCCGATCGCCTCGCGCACGCGGGGGTCGGCGAATTTCTCGCGCCGCAGGTTGAAGATGAAGGCCTGTCCGCTGGCCTTGGTGCCCGAGGGCAGTTCTACCTTTCGGACATGACCGGCCGCAACGGCGGGGAAATCATAGCCGGTGGCCCATGAAATCGAACTTGCCTCGTCGCGGAAGGTATAGCTGCCGCCCTTGAAGCCCTCGAACGCGGCGGCATAGTCGGCATAGTATTCCACCCGGATTCGGTCAAAGTTGCCGCGCCCGCGGTTGATGGGCAGATGCGCGCCCCAGTAGTCCGGATTGCGCCGATACACGAGCGTCTGGCCAACGTTCACCCGGTCCAGCAGATATTGCCCCGAGCCAAGGAAAGGGGCCATGCCGCCTTCTTCCAGATCGCGGTTGCCGGATTCGTACTGCGCCTTGGACAGGATGGGCAGGCCCGCCACCTCCTGAATCAGGTCGCGGGTGGGGAAGCCGGGCTTGAAGGTGAACTTGATGCGGTGCGGGCCCAGCACCTCGGCGCTGTCGACCTGCTGGCTGAGCACGACGCGGTAATCCGACAGGCCCTTGGCAAGGAAGGTGCGATAGGAAAAATCCACATCCTCGGCCGTCAGCGGCGTGCCGTCGGAAAACCGCGCCTCGGGACGCAGGTTGAAGATGACCCATTCGCGGCCGGGGGGGTATTCGATGGTCTCGCACAGCAGGCAGTATGCGGCGCCCACCTCGTCGGCCACGCCGGTCATGAGGGATTCGTAAAAGACCGACGACAGCGCCCCGGCCCGGCCCTTGATGGAATAGGGGTTCATCGAATCAAAGCCGCCAAAGGCCCAGATCGCAATTTCGCCGCCCTTGGGTGCGTCGGGGTTGACGTAGGACAGGTGGGGAAAATCGGCGGGGTATTTCAGATCGCCAAAGGTCGAGATGCCGTGCCCCACCAGCACCTCGGCCCGCAGCGGCAAGGCCGCCAGCATCAGCGCCACGCCTGCCGCCATTCCGCTTTGCCGCCAAACCTGCATGCGCCCGTTCTCCCTGGCCTTCGCGGGCGTGCCCCGCTGTTCCCCTCGGAACCTAGCGGTCCACCTGCGCCCTCTCAAGTTGCGAATGCGTGAAAGCGCAGGCAAAGGCCGCAAAACAGACGCGCCGCCCGTCCGGGCGGCGCGCAACCGGGCTGAGCCGGGGAAAATCTCAGTTCAGCGTGGCGAGATACGAGATCAGGTTCACCCGCTCGTCCGTGCGGGGGAGGCCCGCAAAGCTCATCTTGTTGCCCGGCGCGTAGGCGCGCGGGTTGATCAGGAACGCATTCAGGTTTTCCGGCGTCCAGGCGGTGTCGGCCATCGCGCGGAGCGCGTCGGAATAGGCAAAGCCTTCGGCGGCGGCCTTCGGACGATCCACCACGCCGTTGAGGTAGGGGCCCGTGCCGTTCGACCCGTCAAGCTTGTGACAGGCGCGGCACTTGGCAAACGCCTTCTCGCCGGCTCCGGCATCCGCCGCGGCAAACAGCGTGGCGAAGTCGGGGCCGTCATCGGCCGTGGCGGGGGCATCATCGGCGCCGGTGTCGATCACATAGGCCTGCTGGCCCGCGCCGTGACCACCGCCGGTGGAATAGAGCGCATCCGCCGCCCAACCGCCCAGCAGAAACACCAGCAACGACCCGCACAGCGCTCCGCCAGCCTTGGTGACCGTCATCGTGTCGAACATCTCGTGGCTCCGAATGGCTTCCTGTCTGGGGCGGCTATATCCGCTTCCCCCGCCCCGTTTCAAGGTGTAGACGCGCGACGAAACGCCCCGCCGGGACGATTTCACCTAAAAAGGAGCGCGCACATGACCGGACTCATCGCCTTCCAGGGGGAACTCGGTGCCTATTCCCACCAGGCCTGCCGGCAGGCCCGCCCCGGCATGGATGTGTTGCCCTGCCCGACCTTCGAGGATGTGGTGGAATCGGTGCGCAGCGGGGCCGCCGACCTTGGCATGCTGGCGGTCGAAAATTCGACCTATGGCCGGGTGGCCGACGTGCATTCGCTGCTGCCCAATTCCGGCCTGCATATCGTGGACGAGGCGTTCGTGCGCGTCCACGTCAACCTGCTGGGCATCCCCGGCGGGCGGCTGGATCAGGTGCGCGAGGCGCATGGCCATGTGGTGATCCTGCCGCAATGCGCGGGCTTCCTCAGCCGCCACGGCATCAAGGGCAAGGTCAGCTCCGACAATGCCAAGGCAGCGCGCGAATGTGCCGAGGCGGGCGACCCGACGCGCGGGGCGCTGGCGTCGGAGCTGGCGGCGGAAATCTATGGGCTTGACGTGCTGGCCCGCCATATCGAGGACCATGCCGACAACCGCACCCGGTTTCTGGTGATGTCGCGCACCCCTGACCATTCGCGCCGGGCCGAGCGCATGGTCACCACGCTGGTGTTCCGCGTGCGCAACATTCCCGCGGCGCTTTACAAGGCGATGGGCGGGTTTGCCACCAATGGCGTCAACATGACCAAGCTGGAAAGCTA
>JAUXPG010000301.1 GCA_030683915.1 Gemmobacter sp. | reverse complement strand
GATCGACGGGCCCCCCTTGGGCGAAGCGGGCGTGCCGCTGACAGGGGGTGCGGCCGAACTGACGGCGCGTTTTCTCGCCATCGGCGATCTGGTCGCGCGGTTTCACGACGCGACCGACCGGCTGACCTTGCCCGGGTGGTTTTCCCGCCCGCGCTGGGATGTGGCGGGCCTGACTGGCGAGGCGCCGTTCTGGGGCCGGTTTTGGGACCACCCGAACCTGACGCACGACGAACGCGCCATCCTGTTGGCCGCGCGTGCCCATGTCGCGGAGGTTCTGGCCACGCGTGGGGGCGACTTCGGCCTGATCCACGCCGATGTGCTGCGCGAAAACGTGTTGTTCGCGCCGGATGGTCCGCATCTGATCGACTTTGACGACGCGGGCTTTGGCTTTCGCGCGTTCGATCTGGGCACCGTGCTGTCGCAAACGCTGACCGAACCGCTGTTGCCCGACTTGGCCCGCGCGCTGGTGCAAGGCTATGCGGCGCGGCGTCCGCTGGACCCCGAACTGATTCCCACCGTGACGCTGGCGCGGTGCTGCGCCTCGGTCGGGTGGACCATGCCACGGCTGGCGCCGGACGATCCGATCCACCGCAGGCACATCGACCGGGCGGTGCGGCTGGCGCGCGCGGTTCTGGGGCCGGGGGTGGACTGGTGGGGCTGATCGACACCCTGCTGCGGTTGGTGCGGCGCCCGGCGGTGCTGCAGGTCGCGATGCTGTGCACGCGGACCGGCCCGGACGGGCCGGAGGTTCTGCTGGTCAAGACGCTCGATACCGGGCGCTGGATCATTCCCAAGGGCTGGCCGATGGCGGGCCACACCTTGCCCGAAGCCGCCGCCCGTGAAGCGTGGGAGGAGGCGGGCGCGGTCGGGCGTGTCCGGCCGCAGGCGATTGGCCGCCTGTCGGGGGCCAAGCGGCTGAAGAACGGCATCGACGTGCCAAGCGAAATCGTCGTGTTCCGCATGGATGACGTGGAACTGTCCGACGACTACCCTGAAGCCGGCAAGCGCAAGCGCCGGTTCCTGCCGGTCGCCAAGGCCGCCGCCCGCGCCGACATGGCCGATCTGTCGGAACTGATCCGCCGGGAATTCGCCTGACCCGCGTTTCACGTTGCCCCGAAGGCGCAAACCCGTTAGGTCCGGCCCGACTGAAACGCTTTGATGACAGGCGCCGCCGTGGACACCCCCCCGACCAACAAGTGGAAGACCCTCGACAAGGATCTCGGGCGGCTGGGGCGGCTGGAAACGGCCACACAGTATGTGTCGCGCCCGCTTGTCGCGCCGGGCGTCGCGCTGGCCTTCGTGGTGTTCGTGGCGATTGCGGCGGCGGTGTTCACCGGCGGATCGCCCGACCGTTTGCTGGTGATCGCGGCTGCGGTGTTCGGGGCCTATATGGCGCTGAACATCGGCGCGAACGACGTGGCCAACAACATGGGCCCTGCGGTGGGTGCAAATGCGCTGACCATGGGCGGCGCGCTCATCATCGCGGCGGTGTGCGAAACCGCCGGTGCGCTGATCGCCGGGGGCGATGTGGTGAACACCATTTCTGGCGGCATCGTCGCACCCGAAGCCTTGGGCGACGGGCGCGATTTTGTCTGGGCGATGATGGCCGCGTTGCTGGCCTCCGCCTTGTGGCTGAACATGGCAACGTGGGTCGGAGCGCCGGTATCCACCACACACTCGATCGTCGGCGGCGTCATGGGCGCCGGCATCGCGGCGGCGGGGTTCATGGCGGTGAACTGGCCCATGATGGGCCGGATCGCCGCAAGCTGGGTCATATCGCCCGTGATGGGCGGCATCGTCGCCGCCGCGTTTCTGGCCTTCATCAAGCCCAACATCATCTACGCCGAAGACAAGATCGCCGCCGCCCGCCGCTGGGTTCCGGTCCTGGTGGGCATCATGGCGGGGGCGTTTTCGGCCTATCTGACGCTCAAGGGCCTGTCGAAGGTGGTCAAGATTGACCTTGGCACGGCGGTGCTGATCGGCCTCGGGGTCGGCACGCTGACATGGGCCCTTGCGGTGCCGTTGATCCGGCATCAATCCGAAGGGCTTGAGAACCGCAAGAAATCGCTCAAGAAACTGTTCGCCCTGCCGTTGGTGGTGTCGGCGGCGCTGCTGTCCTTTGCGCATGGCGCCAACGATGTCGCCAACGCGGTGGGGCCGCTGGCGGCCATCGTCGATGCGCTGGGCGATGGGCATGGCGATGCCAAGGTGTCGATTCCACTCTGGGTCATGCTGATCGGGGCGGCGGGCATCTCGTTCGGGCTGATGCTGTTCGGGCCAAAGCTGATCCGGCTGGTCGGGTCTGAAATCACCCGGCTGAACGCGGTGCGGGCCTTTTGCGTGGCGCTCTCGGCAGCCATCACCGTGATCGTCGCCAGTGGCCTCGGCCTGCCGGTGTCATCGACCCATATCGCGGTCGGCGCAATCTTTGGCGTCGGGTTCTACCGCGAATGGCACGCTGAACGCCGCGCCCGCGCGCTGGGGCTGGTCAAGGGCAAGCCGGTCGCCCCCGAGGAACGCACCCGCCGCAAGCTGGTGCGCCGGTCGCACATGCTGACCGTGGCGGCGGCATGGGTGATCACCGTGCCGCTGACCGCACTGTTGGCGGGCATCATCTTCCTTGTGCTGCGGCTGATCGCGGGCTGACGGACCGCCATGCGCCTGCCGGACCTGACCAGACTGGCGGTTCCGGGCGCCGAAATCGCCCTGCGCGTCACCCCGCGCGGCGGGCGCGACGCCATCGAGGATGGCATCGATGGCCTGCGCGTGCGCGTCACCGCACCGCCCGAAGATGGGAAGGCCAACGCGGCCGTCCAGCGCCTGCTGGCCCGCGCGCTGGGCGTGACGCCAACGCGGCTGACGCTGATTCGCGGGGCGACCGCGCGGGACAAGGTGTTCCGGCTCGACTGATCAGCCGGTGCTGCGCGCGCCGAAGATGGCGGACCCGACCCGGACATGGGTGGCGCCATGCGCGATGGCGGTTTCGAAATCCCCGCTCATGCCCATCGACAGCCCGTCCAGCCCGTTGCGCGCCGCCATCCCGGCCAGCTGGGCGAAATGTGGGGCAGGGTCCTCGGCTTCGGGCGGAATGCACATCAGCCCGGTCAGCCGCAGATCCAGCGCGCGGGCGGTGGCGATGAAGCCGTCCAGCGCCTCGGGCAGCACGCCTGCCTTTTGCGGTTCCGCCCCGGTGTTGACCTGCACGAAGAGGTCCGGACAGGCCCCGCGCGCCTGCACCAGACGCGCCAGCCGGTCGGCCAGCGACGGGCGGTCAAGCGTATGGATGGCGTCGAACAGGTCCAGCGCCTGCTTCGCCTTGTTGGTCTGCAACGGGCCGATCATGTGAACCGCCACGCCATCGAAGCGCGCGCGGAATGCGGGCCACTTGGCGGCGGTTTCCTGCACGTAGTTTTCGCCAAAAATCCGGTGGCCTTCGGTCAGCACGGCTTCGACCCGTGGCAACGGCTGCACCTTGGACACCGCGATCAGCGTGACGGAACCGGCCACGCGGCCCTGCGCGGCCTCGGCGGCGCGGATGCGTGCGGTGATGTCAGTCAAACCCATGGCTAAGCCCCCCCAAAAGGAAAAGAGCGGGCTTGCGCCCGCTCTTCCCTGTTTCCGTCCCGGAAGGGATCAGAAGCTGAACGAAACACCGATGTCCGCACGGGTGTCCTTGCGGGTGGTGCGCTCGATGCCGCCGATGATCGAAGCGCCGCCGCCCATGGCGTAGGACGCGCCGATGCCGTACGAGGTCTTCGAACCGCCAGCAACCGGCAGCACGTTCTGGTTCGCGACGTAGCCGGACACCGTGGCGGCGCCCATCTTGTACGAACCGTTGATCGCGTACTTGGTGATCTTGCCGCCAACGGCTTTCGGGCCCTTGCCGTTCTGCGCCATGCCGAAGCCGACGCCGAAGTCACCGATCTTGCCCGAAGCGGTCAGGACGACTTTGTCCATCATGTCACGTGCGGTGTCGGCGTCCTGAATACCCAGAGCGACGGTCCAGCCCGAGAACGTGTAGGCACCGTAAGCGCCCAGAGCTTTGGTGGCAGCAGCGCCGCCGTTCAGCTTGGACGACGAGTACGACAGGTGGCCAACGAAGTCGCCCATCGAGTAGATGACTTCGATGCCTTCGGCGCCGTTACCGCGCGACGAGTAGGCATCCCAGTCGAAGTAGTTGGAGTTGTGAGCCGCGCCGCCACGGTCAACGTTGGTCGACAGACCCGACCAGCCAAGACCGGTCAGACCAACCGACGGGCCGTACAGGTTCGGCATCGATTCGACGGCACCCAGGATGTTGCCAGCGGCAACGGTCAGGCCACCGGCGCGAGCGAAGACGCGGGCGCCAGCAACGGCGGTACCGGCAACTTCGTCCGAACGGATGCGGACGCGGGCGCCAAAGGTCACGCCGTTGTCAGCGGTGGTCGAACCGTCGATGTTGACGGTCATACGCTTTTCCAGCGAAGTCTTGGAAGAACCGGCAGCCGCGCCGCCGTTGTACTGCAGACCGAAACGGGCGTCACCGCCGATTTTCACTTCGGCAG
This sequence comes from Gemmobacter sp., assembly GCA_030683915.1. GTDB lineage: Bacteria > Pseudomonadota > Alphaproteobacteria > Rhodobacterales > Rhodobacteraceae > Wagnerdoeblera. The sequence goes on along the minus strand of JAUXPG010000301.1, from coordinate 3,290 downwards.
CGGCGAAGCCGGCCGACAGAGCGAGCGCGGTGGACGCGATCAGAAACTTTTTCATCGTTTTCCCTCGTTGTGTCAAAGGTGCGCCCAACTCAGGGGAATCCGAATTGGGTATGGCCACTGTTTCCCCCGCCCTGCCTTCGATTGCAACGACTAGGCGCAGGCCACAGGAACCTTGGGCCGCCGTGGTGCAGACATGCCACAGTGCCACCGTGCGCCCGCCCGGCACCGGATGTTGCCGCAGGTCTGACGCCGACGTGTCTTGTCGCGGCCGTGATCCCCTGGCGCACGAGCGCCTCTCGCGGGCGCGGCACAGGCGGGCGGGGAATCGTGGGGGCGGAAGGGCTTGTCCGGCTGCGGCGCACAGGCTAGACAGGTCGCACCTTCAGGAGGGCCGCCGCATGAGTTTTCCCACCCGTCTGCGCTTTGCGGTCTGCGCCGCCCTTGTTCTGGCCTTGGCCGGGTGTGGGGGCGGCATGGGCGGGCTGTTCGGCGGCGCCGCGCAGCCGGCCAGCCCGGAACGTCAGGCCATGCTGGAAAACCTGAACGAGCCGATGTCGCGCGAAGAACGGGCGGATCGGGCGCGCGGGTTCACCCCGCTTACCGAACGGCGCAGCGTGCTGGGCGATCTGTTCCGCGCCCGCCGCGAATCCGACGTGGGCACCAACGTGAACCGCTATTTGTGGAACGCCTCGCTGGATGCGCTGTCGTTCCTGCCGGTGGAAACGGTCGACCCCTTCACCGGCGTCATCGCCACCGGCTATGGCACGCCGCCTGGCGGGGGCCGGGCCTATCGCGCCACGATCTACATCTCTGACCCCGCGCTGGACGCGCGGTCGCTGAAGGTGGCGATCCAGACGCGCGGCGGTGGCCCGGTTTCGGCCCAGACGGTGCGCGCGGTCGAAGACGCCATCCTGACCCGCGCACGCGAACTGCGGGTGCGCGATTCGCGGCTGTAACACTCTGGCATTCGCTGCCGCCAAGGGTATAACGACGCCGGGCCGATGTGCCCGGCGTTTTCACTGACAGGAAGCCCCCATGTCCCGCTACACCCCCTCCGCGATCGAACCCGTCTGGCAAAAGAAGTGGGACGACGAAGGGGTGTTCCTTGCCAAGGCCGACCCATCGCGGCCCAAGTATTACGTGCTCGAGATGTTCCCCTATCCGTCGGGGCGCATCCACATGGGGCATGTGCGCAACTACACGATGGGCGATGTGGTCGCGCGCACCAAGATGGCGCAAGGCTACAGCGTCCTGCACCCGATGGGGTGGGATGCCTTTGGCATGCCTGCCGAAAATGCCGCGATGGAACAGGGTGGCCACCCCGCCACCTGGACCGAAAACAACATCGAGGTGATGAAGGGCCAGATGAAGCCGCTGGGCCTGTCCATCGACTGGACCCGCGAAATCGCCACCTGCCGGCCCGACTATTACGGCCAGCAGCAGGCGATGTTTCTGGATTTCCTGAAGGCCGGTCTTGTCTATCGCAAGGCCGCCGTGGTGAACTGGGACCCGGTCGATATGACGGTGCTCGCCAATGAACAGGTGATCGACGGCAAGGGCTGGCGGTCGGGCGCGGCGGTGGAACGGCGCGAGCTGACGCAATGGTTCTTCCGGATATCCGACTATTCCGAAGAATTGCTGTCGGCGCTCGACGGTCTGGCGAACTGGCCCGAAAAGGTGCGCCTGATGCAGGCGAACTGGATCGGCAAATCGCGCGGCCTGCAATTCAGCTTTGAAACCGTCGGCGCCCCGGCAGGGTTTGAGCGGCTGGAGGTCTATACCACCCGCCCCGACACCCTGCTGGGCGCCTCGTTTGCCGCCATTTCCGCCGACCACCCCTTGGCCCGCGCGCTGGAGGGCGACCCGCGCGTGGCCGCTTTCGTCGCCGAGTGCCGCAGGGGCGGGACCTCGGCCGAAGAAATCGAGACGGCGGACAAGATCGGCTATGATACCGGCATCCGCGTGCGCCACCCGCTGGACCCGACGTGGGAACTGCCGGTCTGGATCGCAAACTTCATTCTGATGGATTACGGCACCGGCGCGATTTTCGGCTGCCCGGCGCATGACCAGCGCGATTTCGACTTTGCCCGGAAATACGACCTGCCGATTCCCCCGGTCTTTGTTGCCGAAGGTGCAGACGAGGCATCGCTGACCGAAGCCTTCGTGCCGCCAAAATCGGAAACCGTGCGCTATGTGCGCAACTTCGCCGGGGCCGAGTTCAAGACCGGGGAACAGGGCGTCGCCGATGCCATCGCCCACGCCGAGGCCAACGGCTATGGCAAGGGCGTCACCAAGTTCCGGCTGCGCGACTGGGGCCTGTCGCGCCAGCGGTACTGGGGTTGCCCGATTCCGGTGGTGCATTGCACCGATTGCGGCGTGGTGCCGGAAAAGAAGGAAAACCTGCCCATCGAACTGCCGATGGACGTGACCTTCGACCAGCCCGGCAACCCGCTGGACCGGCATCCGACGTGGCGCGACTGCGCTTGCCCCGCCTGTGGCAAACCCGCCCGGCGCGAAACGGATACCATGGATACCTTCGTCGATTCGTCGTGGTATTACGCCCGCTTCACCGCCCCGCGCGCCGCCACCCCCACGGATGCGGCCGAAGTGGATTACTGGATGAACGTCGACCAGTATATCGGCGGCATCGAACACGCGATTTTGCACCTTTTGTATTCGCGCTTCTTTGCCCGGGCGATGGCGAAAACCGGCCACCTGCCGCCGCGCGCGATTGAGCCGTTCAATGCGCTGTTCACCCAAGGTATGGTGACCCACGAGATCTACCTGACCCGCGATGCCAATGGCCGCCCGGTCTATCACCTGCCCGAAGACATCGTGCGCACCGACTCCGGCGCCACGCTGAAGACTGGCGCGGCGGTGGAGATCATTCCCTCGGCCAAGATGTCGAAATCCAAGAAAAACGTCGTGGACCCGATGAATATCATCGCGGCCTATGGCGCCGACACCGCGCGCTGGTTCGTCATGTCCGACAGCCCGCCCGAACGCGATGTGGAATGGACGGCCGCTGGCGCGGATGCCACCTTCAAGCACCTGAACCGGGTGTGGAACCTCTGTTCCCGCGTGCTGGAGATGGACCCGGCCACCCCCGGGACCGGCGACGCCGACCTTGACCGCGCGCTACACAAGACCATCGACGAGGTGACGCGCAGCATCGAAGGCTTTGCGTTCAACAAGGCCATCGCGGCGCTGTATGCCCTGACCAACACCCTGACGCGGGCCGAGGCATCAAAGCCCGCCATGCAACAGGCGATGCGGACCCTGGCCAAGCT
>JAUXPG010000218.1 GCA_030683915.1 Gemmobacter sp. | reverse complement strand
GCTGCGCCACCTGCGTGACGGCACCCCGACGCCCGAAGGAGGGCGCGCCTTCTGGGCCTTCGAACCGCTCCTCTCCGCCTCGGGCGACCACCTGCGCCTGACCCGGCCCGATCCGGACGGACTGGCCGCCGCGATGCTGGTCGAACTGGCCGAATGGCGGCTGGGAACCATGCCGGACCATGAAGCTGAAGATCCTCCGGCAGACTTCACCGCAGCCGGACCGGACCTGTGGCGCGAATACCTGCGCGAAGACATCCCGCCCCTCTTCGGTGCGCGGTTTAGCCCCGGGAACTGGAACGCCGGTATCGTCCGGCTGAACAACACCCTGATCCTCCTGACCACCCTGAAGAAGGGCGGGCTGACCGCGGGCAGCCATTACGAGGACCACTTCCTCGGCCCCGACCGGATGCAGTGGCAAAGCCAGACCCAGACCCGCCGCGACAGCCAGATCGGCCGCATGCTCTCGGGGGCAGACGACCAAGCGCGCGTTCACCTCTTCGTCCGGAACGGCAAGCTGCGGAACGGGAAAGCAGCGCCGTTCCTCTACTGCGGTCGACCCGAGTTCGAGCGCTGGGAGGGCGAAGGTCCGATCACGGTAACCTGGCGGCTGCCGCTCCCGGTGCCGGAACATTTGCGCCCGGGGCTGGGAATCAATAAGTGAGGTGGAGCGCGAACGGCCCTGAGCGGCCGGTCGGCGTGATGATATGCTGCAGTGTAGCTTGTCTCAAACCGGCCGTTAGTGCTCCCCGCAGCATTTGCGAAGGTGGGGGTTGCTGATTGGCAAACATCAAGACCTGCAAGGATTCAAGATTATTTGGCTCCCACTTTCTGCGGGAAACCATCACCCATCTACGCCCGTTGCCGGTGGTCGCGCCTTGGAAGTCGAGTGCTCGACCTCTGTCAGCCCTCGTAGAATTTGCGCGGAATAAGCGCGCGCTCGTCGGGCTAATGTTTTGGGAGGTGCTGACCGGCGCTGTGACTTCAATGAACACTCCGATGTTGGCGAGGGGCGTATTGCCCGACATTCAAAGGCACGCTAGGGTCATCGCCGGTGCGCCTCCGGTGCCGACCAAGGGACACTTGCAGGAAGGCGCTCGCGGCCCGGGCTTATGGGCCAGGCACTTATACCGCCAGTTCTTTAAGTAGGGCGCTTCGGTCCGGCTCACTATCCGCTTCGCCTGCCAGCACGACGGCGCCTCGTTCCAGAGCGATAAACCGGTCGCAGACGGCCAAGGCTTCATGCACGTTTTGTTCAACAAGAAGAACAATACTGCCCGCTGCACTCATCTCACGGATGATGGCAAAAACCTCCGCCACGATCATTGGGGCAAGGCCCTCGGATGGCTCATCGATCAACACAACGGTGGGCTCGGCGAGTACGACGCGCGCCATTGCAAGCATCTGCTGTTCACCGCCCGACAACGTATTGCCGGGCTGTTGTCGCCGCTCGGCCAGTCGGGGAAAGCGATCAAAGGCCAGATCAAGTGACTTCGCGCCCTTGACCCGGACGCCCAGCAGACCGAGTCTGAGGTTTTCCTCGACCGTCAGCCCCGGGAAAACACGACGATCCTCGGGGACGAAACCAAAGCCGGCCCGGTTCATGGCATCGGCTGACTGAGCCGTCAGATCGGTGCCATCCAGCAAGACCCGGCCACCGCTGGGCTTTAACCAGCCTGCGATGGCCTTGAGAAATGTTGTTTTCCCAACCCCGTTTCGGCCGAAGATCCCAATGACCTCGCCGCGTTCAGCGTGAAGGCTGATACCTTGCAAGACATGAGCAAGCCCGTAATGGGCGTTCAGATTTTCGATGTGCAGCATGTTTCAACCATGTCCAAAGTAGGCGGCCTGGACCGCAGGATCTGAGCGCACCTCGGCCGGCGCGCCCTCCGAAAGCTTACGGCCCTGGTGCATGACGACGACATGATCGGACAGCGACATGACCAACCCGATGTCGTGCTCGATCAACAGGACGGTCACTTCGGTCGAAAGGCTACGGATTAACCTTGCTGTTTCCTCGGTGTCGCCGTGGCTCATCCCCTGTGTCGGTTCGTCCAGCATCAGGATCTGGGGCTCTGAAGCAAGGCACATCGCGATCTCAAGCCGACGTTGCTCGCCATGGCTGAGAGCGGCGACCAACTCATGGGCCTTGGCCGCAAAACCGAAGCGTTCAATCAGTTCATCAACCTTATCTGCCGCCCGGCCTCTTCGACCAACCGGAAAGAACGCGTTTATAACAGGGTCGAGCGTCTGGGCAGCAAGGCCCAGATTCTCACGCACCGTCAGTTCGAAGAAAAGGTTGGTGATCTGAAAGGACCGCGCCAACCCGGACCCTTGCAAGGCAGCCGGGCCGAACCCGGTAACATTGCGCCCGTCCAGCATGACCGTGCCACTTGCGGGCCTGAGCCCGCCAGAGATCAGGTTAAAAAGGGTTGTCTTGCCTGCGCCATTCGGGCCGATCACGGTCGTGATCTTGTTTCGTGTTGCCGAAAAGCTGACTGCATCCACGGCCTTTAGGCCGCCGAACGCAATCGAAAGCCCCCTGGTTTCAAGTGCTGGGGTCATGGTGCCTTTCCTTCTTTCCGCATTTCCCGTGCGGCTTCGATGCGAACAAGGCGGCGTTCGATCATCGGCTTCACTAGCCCGATCAACCCGCGTTTCATGAACAACACGGCTGCCATGAACATTAGACCGACGATGATCAGGTGATGCTCGGTCCAGCTTCCGACAACCGACTTGAACGCCACCAGCAGAATCGCGCCCCAGATCGCGCCGACCAGGGTTCCGCTGCCGCCGATGATAACCATGATCAGCGCATCGCCCGAGGCGCTGAAGAACATCAGTTCCGGCGATACAAAGCCACGCAGCATGGGGTATAGGCCGCCGACCGTTCCGGCGATCACCGCCGCCAACACATAGGCGACCATCCTTGGGGCCCAAGTGGAGTAGCCCAGATAGGGCACGCGTTTTTCGTTTGCTTTCAGCGCAATCATAACGCGGCCGAACGGGCTGCTCAGAACATAGGACATGCCTGCATAGATCAGCGTGATCCCGCCCAGAACGACCAGAAAGAACTCCAGCGGATTTCCCGCTGACAAGGTGACGAACCCAAGCGGAATCTCGACCACGGGAATGCCGATCAGTCCGTCCGATGCACCCAAAGAGCGGGTGTTGTAGATGATCTTGGCAACGATCTGCGCCATGCCGAATGTGATCAAGGCGAAATAGACCCCTCGAACACGGTTGGCGATCAGGCCTCCGACCACGCCTGCCACAAGGCTTGCGCCCGAGGCCGCGCCAAGCGCCAGCCAAAAACTGGGCACTTCACGCAGCACGAGCGCGGAAACGTAGGCCCCGACCCCGAAAAAGAGTGCCTGACCAAGCGAAAGGAGCCCCGTGAAACCAAGCAAGATATCGATGGACAGGGCGAGCCCGGAAAGGATCAGCGCCTCCGTCGCCAAACGCAAATAGAAGCGATCGCCGGTCATGCTGGCCATGACTCCGAAGACAAAGGCGGCTGTGAACAGGATCACGAACAGCACGTGATTGGCCCGCAGCGAAATGTCGAGACGGTCAAGCATGTCCAATCCTCCCGAAGATACCCTGAGGGCGGAACATTAGGACAACCACCATGACCCCGAAGATGATGGCATCGCCCCAGACTGGCGAGATGATCAGTGCAGAAATTGCCTGCACCTGCGTCAGAGAGATCCCCGCAACGACCGCCCCCCAGATCGAACCCATTCCGCCGACGATCACCACCGTAACTGCCAACAGAATGAAATCATGGCCCATCGTGGGGAACACCGAATAGATCGGCGCCAGCAGCACGCCGGCAAGCCCGGCCAGCGCAATCCCGAATGCATAGGCCCCCGAATAGACCCAGCCGACTCGCACCCCCAATGATGCGGCCATGTTGCGGTCATACGAGGCCGCGCGGACCATCGCCCCCAACCGTGTGCGATAGACAACCAGCGCCACCGCGGCGATCACCACAAACCCGATACCGATCAGCGCAAGGCGATAGGTCGGGATGAAAACCCCAAGAATTTCCGTCGCACCCGGCAGCGGTGTGGCCGGGCGGTGGGTGTTCGGCCCAAAGATGATCTTCAGGATATCTTCGATCACAAGAGCCAGACCGAATGTCAGTAGTAGGGTCGAGACATGTCGATCCCCGCCGTCATAGACTCGGCGGATAAGATACCGCTCGACCAGAACGCCGACGGGCAGCAGCAGGATAGGCACCAGCGCGAGGAGCACCCAGTAGTTCAAGCCCAGTGCCGACAGCGCCAGCGCGGTGAAAGCTCCCACGGCGTAGAACTCGCCGTGGGACATGTTGATGACATCGAGCAACCCGAAGATGATCGTCAGGCCCAATGCGACAAGGACCACCGAGATCCCCAGCGCCAGACCGTTCAACATCTGGGGTGCAAGAATGAATTGCAGATAGTCCATGATATCAGGCATTTGGATCGTCTCCGGGTATTGGCGTCAGAAGCGTTCGCAGAGATCGTCGCCGATGGCGTCGGCGGCCGATACATTGCCGACGATGCGGAACTCGCCGCCTTCAACCCGGACGACATACATCTGTTGCATGGCCTGATGATCGCCTGCGCGGATCGTCTTGACGCCCTGCGGGGTGTTCCAAGTCAGGCCGCGAAATGCCTCGCGCAAGGCGTCGGTGTCGGTCGTGCCTGCCATCTGGGCCGCCGCCTGATAGGCGAACAGGACGCCATAGCTGTCTGCGCCGTAAAGGTCGGGGTCTGCGCCGCCCGAGGCCGCACGGAAGCTTTCAAGAAACGCCGTGTGTTCGGGCGTGTCGATCAGCGTCGAATAGCCCACACCGGTGACGAACCCCTCGGCAGCCGCGCCAATTGCAGCGATGTTCTGCGAGGTCACAGTGCCCGAGGCCCCCAGCACGGTCAGGTTGGCACGAACGCCGAAATCCTCGAGCTGGGTGAAAAGGCGAACCGTGTCATTGCCTGCTACCGAAGTGTAGAGGACATCTGGACGGGCCGAGCGAAGCGCACCGAAATACTGGCTGTAATCCGCCGAATCCAGCGGTGCGAAGGTTTCTCCAACCGATGTCGCCCCGACTCCTTCAGCATTCGAGCGGAAGGCCGCGACAGTCGAGCGACCCATTTCATAGTCGGGCCCCAGGTAGAAGACGCGCGCATCGGGGCGTTCGGCCGCAAGCCACGATGCTAGGGCAACCGATTGCTGCCCGGCGCGGGCGTTGACACGGAACACGTTCGGCGAACACCGGGCACCGGTGATCGAATCCGCAAACGATACGGTTGTCGCCATCAATCGGCCCGACCGTTCGGCCAGTTCACCGACGGCCAGAGTGACCCCGGAACTGACGGTACCGGTCAGGAAATCGACGTTCTCCACATCGAACAGACGCTCGGCGCGTTGCATCGCGACGGCAGGGTTGGCTTGGCTGTCTTCGTAGATCAACGTCACCGGGCGGCCCAGAATGCCACCTGATGTGTTGATTTCCTGCGCTGCGAGTTCAAGCCCCCAGCGCACCTGCTGTCCGATCCCCGCATAGGTTCCGGAAAGCGGCGTCAGCACACCGATCCGGATTGCGTCCTGCGCAAGAGCCGGCATGGCCAGTGCGGTCGTGGTGGCCAGAGCCACCCAGAATTTGGTTTTCATGGTCGTCCTCCCTTGGTTGGTCTCAGCGTCCCGCGAATGCCGGAGCGCGTTTTTCATGAAAGGCGCGAACGCCCTCCGCGAAATCGTCCGACTGGCGCAGGCGACTGTAGCAATGGCCTTCCAACTCGATGCCGGTGGCTACGGTCGCGTTTTCGCTGTCGTTCAGAAGTTTCTTTGCCGTGCGCTGGGCCAGCGGCGAAAAGGCCACTAGTTCAGCCACCAGCGCATCGGTGGCTGCGATCAGCTGGTCCTCGGGCACGCAATCGACGGCGATGCCCCAGTCCAGCGCCTGTTGCCCGCTTATGCGGCGCGAGCGCATGACCACATCCTTGGTCCGCGCCATCCCGATCAGCCCCATCAGCCGCGCAGAGCCACCTGAACCGGGGATCTGACCCAGTTTCTGTTCGGGCAGGGCGTAATGGGTCGAGGGGGTGCAGATGCGAAAGTCGCAGGCCAGAGAAATCTCGAAGCCCACACCAAAGGCATAGCCCTGATTGGCCGCGATCACCGGTTTGGAACAGCGCCAAGGCGCGGCGATGTTGTCGGCCAGATGGCTGACATGCTC
>JAUXPG010000200.1 GCA_030683915.1 Gemmobacter sp. | reverse complement strand
TAAGTGCCGCAGCGGCACAGGTTCCCCGCCATCGCCTGCGCGATGTCATCATCGGTGGGGTCGGGGTTTTCGGCCAGCAGGCTGGCGGCCTGCATCACCTGACCGGGCTGGCAATAGCCGCATTGCGCCACCTGATGCGCCACCCAGGCCCGCTGGATCGCGCCCAAGGCCTCGGGCGTGCCGATCCCTTCGATGGTGGTGACCGCGCCCGCCACATCCTCCAGCCGCAGCTGGCACGACCGCACCGCCACCCCGTCGACATGCACGGTGCAGGCGCCACAGGCGGCAACCCCGCAGCCGTATTTCGTGCCGGTCAGGCCAAGCCCGTCACGCAACACCCACAAAAGCGGCGTGTCGCCGGGCAGGTCCACCTGCCGTGGCGTGCCATTGACGGTCAGACTGAAGGCCATGTCGTCGCTCTCCCCGGTGTCACGTCAGCGGAACATAGGCATTCGAGCCGGAAAATCCATGCAGCACCGGAGCGCTGGCTCTGGATGACGTGGCGGCAGGGTCAGACCGCCGCCAGCACGGCATCACTGTCGATGCCCGCCACCGCCCCGGCAACCGCGCCCCGGTCTCCATCGACCCGCGTTGCGACCCAGGCATCGGACATCGCCCCGTCGCCCCCCCGGATCAGCACCGATGCCACCAGCAACACCGCCAGCCGTTCGGCAAACCAGCGCGCCTCGGCCTCGGGCGGCAGTCCGGGCCAGCGCGCCCGATGTGCGCGCAAGGCCGCGTCATAGCGCCGGTCCGCCCCCGTGGCGGCCTGCAATTCCGCCTGCACCGCCGCCCCCGCCGCCGCGTCGCGTGACAGCGCGCGCAGGATATCCAGCGCGATCACATTGCCCGACCCTTCCCAGATGCCGTTCAACGGCGCCTCGCGGTAAAGCATCGGCATCGGCGTGTCCTCGACATAGCCCATGCCGCCCAGGCACTCCATCGCCTCGGCCACCATCCAGACGCAACGCTTGTTCGACCAGAACTTCGCCACCGCCACCGCGATCCGGGCAAAGGGCGCCTGCGCCGGGTCATCGAACGCCGCCGCCACGCGCATCCCCAGCGCCAGCGCGCCCGTCGCCTCCACCGCCAGATCGGCCAGAACGGCGCGCATCAGCGGTTGGTCGATCAACCGGCGCTGAAACGCCACCCGCCCCCGCGCCCACCACAACGCCTCGGCCAGCGCGGCGCGCATCAACCCGGCAGGGGCGATGGCGGTGTCCAGCCGGGTGTGCTGCACCATCTCGATGATGGTGCGCACCCCGGCCCCCGCCGCGCCCAACTGCTGCGCCCAGGCGCCGTGATATTCGATTTCGGCGCTTGCGTTGGCGCGGTTGCCCAGCTTGTCCTTCAGCCGCTGTATCTGGATCGGGTTGCGCCGTCCGTCCGGGGTCCAGCGCGGCACCACAAAACAGGTCAGCCCCCCCGGCGCCTGCGCCAGCGTCAGGAACCCGTCACACATCGGCGCCGAACAGAACCATTTGTGGCCGGTCAGCCGCCAGCCTTCGCCATCCGCCACGGCGGTCGTGCTGTTGGCCCGGACATCCGACCCGCCCTGCTTTTCGGTCATCGCCATGCCCATCGTGGCCGCGCGCTTCATCGCCAAAGGCACCGACGCCGGGTCATAGCCCCGCGCCGTCAGCTTGGGCCGCCACACGGCCTCCAGCGTGGCATCCGCCGCCAGCGCCGGAACGGCGGCATAGGTCATCGTCATCGGGCAGCAGACCCCCGGTTTGATCTGGCTGAGCATGTAAAGCAGGGCCGCATGGGTGACATGCCCGCCCGCCGAGCCGTCCCAGGCACATGCGGCGTAGCCCGCGCCAAGGCCCAGATCCATCAACTGATGATAGGCCGGGTGGACCGCCACCTCGTCCAGCCGCCGCCCGCCCCTGTCAAACAGCACCAACTCCGGCGGATGCCGGTTCGCCAGCCGCCCGGCCTCGCGCATCGCCTCGGACCCCGCCCGCGCGCCAAACGCGGCAAGCGTCGCCGCATCCGCCCCTACCGCCCAGCGCCGCAAGGCGGGGTCGCCTGCCCACAGGTCCAGCGCCGCCGGGGTGGGCTGGTTTGTCACTTCATGGGTGGTCTGCTGGCTGCGGGGCGCGTGGGGCATGGCGGGTCCTCCCTTGGCGGCAGCGTTCCACGCGCGGCGCGATGCGGCAAGCCTGACGCGGAAGTGACGTGGCGGCGCAGACGGGGGATTCCCTTGGCGAATCACCTGTGGCACAATGGGCGAAAGGGGCATGAGACCCCGTCAGAGGCCGTGGTCATGTCGCTTCCATCCAACCGCCCGCCCTTGGGCACCATGTTGCTGCTCGGGGTCGCACTGGCGATCACCGGCAACTTCGCCTTTGCCGCCATGCAGGGCGACCACGGACTGCTGCGCCGCGCCCAGATTCACGCCGACATTTCGGTGCTGCAATCGCGCAAGGCCGAACTTCAGACAGAACTCGCCCGGCTTTCGAACCTGACAACCGGCCTTTCGGATACCTCGCTTGACCTTGACCTGCTCGACGAACGCGCGCGGCAGGTCCTTGGCTATCTGCGGGCCGACGAAGTCGTGATTCACTGAACATTGTGCGGTTGCAGCACAGGGACTCGCGCCCTATGTGTGTGCCACCCGCAATTCCAGAGGCCCGCGATGACACTTTTTCAAGGTTTACCTGTCCGTGACGCGAATGCCTCTGGCGCTGGCGGAGGTCTGGGCGGGCTGCCGGACTGGGACCTGACCGACCTTTACGCCGATCCCGACGCCCCCGAAGTCACGCGCGACCTTGACTGGCTCGATGGCGAAGCCGCGGCCTTTGCCGGGTCCTACGAAGGCAAGCTGGCCACGCTGGATGCGGCGGACCTGCTGGCCTGCGTTCAACGGTACGAAAAGATCGATGTCGTGGCCGGGCGGCTGATGTCCTATGCCGGTCTGCGCTATTACCAGAACACGATGGACAGCACCCGCGCCAAGTTCATGGCAGACGTGCAGGACCGCATCACCACCGCCACGACTCCGCTGGTGTTCTTCAGCCTTGAATTCAACCGCCTCGAAGATGCCCACCTGTCGCATCTGCTGGCCTCCAACGGCGATCTCGCGCGGTTCAAGCCGGTGTTCGACCGCATGCGCGCCATGCGCCCGCACCAGTTGTCGGACGAACTTGAACGCTTCCTGCACGACGAATCCGTGGTCGGCGCCAGCGCGTGGAACAAGCTGTTTGACGAAACGATGGCGGGCCTGACCTTTGCCGTCGCGGGCGAGGAGGAGGAGCTGAACCTCGAATCCACGCTCAACCTGCTGACCGACCCCGACCGCACCAAGCGCGAGGCCGCGGCACGCGCGCTGGCCGCCGTATTCGACCGGCATATCAAGCTGTTCGCGCGCGTCCACAACACGCTGGCCAAGGAAAAGGAAATCCACGACCGCTGGCGCAAGATGCCGTCGCCCCAGCACGGCCGCCACCTGTCGAACCATGTCGAACCCGAAGTGGTCGAGGCGCTGCGCAATGCCGTAGTCGCCGCCTATCCCAAGCTCAGCCACCGCTATTACCGGCTCAAGGCGAAATGGATGGGGCTGGAGAAGTTGCAGATCTGGGATCGCAACGCGCCGCTGCCCACCGAAACCCCGCGTCTGGTGAACTGGGACGAGGCGACGCGCACCGTGATGGAGGCGTATGGCGCCTTTGATCCGCGCATGGCCGAACTGGCCGATCCGTTCTTCAAACGCGGCTGGATTGACGCAGGCGTGAAACCCGGCAAGGCGCCCGGCGCCTTTGCGCACCCCACCGTCACCACCGTGCACCCTTACGTCATGCTCAACTATCTGGGCAAACCGCGCGACGTGATGACGCTGGCGCACGAACTTGGCCACGGCGTGCATCAGGTGCTGGCGGCCGGGCAGGGCGAGCTTTTGTCGGCCACACCGCTGACGCTGGCCGAAACCGCCAGCGTGTTCGGCGAAATGCTGACATTCCGCAAACTGCTCGACAAGGCGGCCACGCCCGCCGAACGCAAGACCCTGCTCGCGGGCAAGGTCGAAGACATGATCAACACCGTGGTCCGCCAGATCGCGTTCTACGATTTTGAATGCAAGCTGCACGCGGCGCGCGCCGAAGGCGAACTGACCCCCGACGACATCAACGCCCTGTGGATGAGCATTCAGGCGCAATCCCTTGGCGACGCTTTCGATTTCATGGACGGGTACGAAACGTTCTGGGCCTATATCCCGCATTTCGTGCATTCGCCGTTCTACGTCTATGCCTATGCCTTTGGCGACGGGCTGGTGAACGCGCTCTACGCCGCCTACACCGGCGGCCTGCCGGGGTTCGAGGACAAGTATTTCGAAATGCTCAAGGCCGGCGGGTCCAAGCACCACAAGGACCTGCTGGCCCCCTTCGGGCTTGACCTGTCGGACCCCGCGTTCTGGGACAAGGGCCTGAGCATGATCGCCGGGTTCATCGACGAGCTTGAGGCGATGGAGGCCTGATCCCCGCAGGCGTGCGCGCGGGGCATCCGCCCCGCGCCGCGTCAGCCGCCCAGTGCCGCGACCACCCCGAGGTGCATCATCAGCGCGCCCGACAGCGCCAGGCCCATCGGGAATTTCTTGCTGGTCCAGCTGACCCAGTCGCCGGTCGCCGCGCGCACCGCGGGAACCGCGCGCATCAGCCGGTGGGCGATGAACGCCGCAATCAGGCTGGCGGCAAAGATGCCGATGAACAGCCGCACGTCGCCCAGCGCGATGAACGGCGCCATCGCAGCGGCGTATTTCGCATCGCCCGCGCCGATCAGCCCGATCACCGTCATCGCAAAGGTGATGGCCAGCACGACAGCCAGATGCACCCAGCGCCAGCCATATTCCGGCAAGGGCAGGGCGATCAGCCCGACCACGGCAAACACGCCGGCCAGCGCCAGCACGGCCTTGTTGGGGATTTTCATGGACTTCATGTCGCTCCACGCCACCCACAGCGCCACCGGCGCCACAAAGGGCAGGAACCACAGCGCCTCGCGCGCCGACGCGGCCAGCATCAGCCGCGCTTCACGTTGGCGTCCAGCGCGCGCAGCGACCGGACGGCGGCTTCGAAATGCTGCGGATGCGTGTCGATGGCCTCCTGCAACAGACCGCGCCCCACGGTCACATCGCCCTGCTTTACCGCCGTCAAGGCCAGCGTGTGCAACAGTTCGGCCCGCTCCACCTGCGTCATCTCGACCACCGGCAGGTCATAGCGGCGCTGCGCCCCGCGCGACATCACCAGATTGTTCTTGGCAGTGAACAGCTTGGGGTCATAGCTGATCGCTTCGACGAACAGCTTTTCGGCCCCCGCATAATCGCCCCGGCTCAGCTTGGAATAGCCCCAGTTGTTCAGCACACCTGCGGGGCGGTTGGTCAGCCCGGCGGCGATTTCATACAAACTGTCGGCCTTTTTCCACTGCTTGTTGGCGTCTGCGACCATCGCCTCCAGCCGGTAGCGGGCAAAGGTTTCATGCGTTGGCGGAATGGAGGCCAGCACCTGTTCGGCGCGCTTCCAGTCATTGGCCCGGATCAGCGCATCGGCCATGTCAACCTTGTCCTCCGGCCCGGAATCGGGCCGCGCCACCACCACTTCCCAGACGCGCGCGGCCTCGGCCGGGCTTTGGGCGCGCACCAGCGATTTGGCCAGATTGCGCTGCAGGTCGATCCGGTCGGGGTTTTCCGCGGCCGTGCGCTGGAAATAGGTCACCGCCTCTTTCGGGTCGCCCACCGTCAGCATGATGTCGCTGAGGTTGCTTTCGTCGATCACGTTGACATTCTTCAACGTGCGCGACACTTCGGCATCGGTCGCACGTTGGCAGGCGGTCAGCGCCATGCCGCCAAGGCACAGCGCAACAATCACGGTGTGGCGCATTTTGCGTCCTTTTCTGCTCGACCCGTCAGTTCGTCAGCAAAAGGTATTCCCCCTGGCCGCGGCGAACCAACGAAAAGTTTGCCTCGTCTTTCGTATCATAGACACGGTTTTCCGTTCGCGCGATAGCCAGCCGCAGGTTTTCGCGGATCGAGTCCGAATTGCCACTGTCGAGCGCAAAGGCACGCTGGAAAACCCGGCGCGCTTCGCCGGTTTCACCGCGTTCCATCAGCACCACGCCAAGGTTGTTCAGCGCGGGCACGAAATCGGGGTCGATCTCCAGCGCGCGTCGCAGCATCTGGTCCGCCTGGCCCAGACGGCCCAGTTTCAGGTTGGCCGAACCGATGGCTGACAGCACATCGGCATTCACCCCCTGTTCGGCGGCGGCGCGGTAATAGGCTTTCAGCGCCAGCTCATGTTCGCCCGCCGCCAGCAACCTGTGCCCGACGATCAGCCCGTCCACCGACTGACCCCGCCGGTCCGCCCCCGGCATCGACCCTTCCGGCACGGCAAGGCCGCCTGTCGTGCCACAGGCGGCCAGAAACCCGATCAGCAGGATGGCGCCCCGCCATCCGCCCTGTTCTCGTCTCACTCAGAACACTCCCCCGCCCCCCAACGTGGTGGCGATACCATGCAGCGACGGCCCGATCAGGATGATCAGAAGCGGCGGCACCGTGAACAGCATAGTGCCCAAGGTCAGCTTGGTGGGCAAGACGTTCGCCTTTTCTTCGGCGCGCATCACGCGCTTGTCGCGCATTTCCCCGGCATAGACGCGCAACGCTTCCGCGATCGAGGTCCCGAACGTGGCCGATTGCACCATCGTCGTCACGAAACTTGCGATGTCCGGAATGCCCGACCGTTCGCCGAAGTCGCGCAACACCTGCGCGCGTTCCTTGCCGGCCTTGATCTCTTGCGCGACGATTTCATATTCTTCGCCAAGGGCGGGGTAGCCCAGCTTGATCTCCTTCGCCACCCGGATGATCGACTGGTCAAGCGATTGCCCGGCCTCCACGCAGACCAGCATCATGTCCAGGCTGTCGGGAAAGCCGCAGACCATTTCCTCGCGTCGGGTCTGGATGCGGCGTTCCACCCAGTAGCTCGGCAGGAAATACCCCGCCAGCCCCGGCACCAATGTGGACATCAGCAGCATCGTGGTGTCGGCCTTGCCTTCGTCCTTGGTGGCCAAGGTATAGATCACCCCGACAATCAGCAGCCCAAGCCCCAGCACGAACTGCGCCGCGTGATACATGCGGACCGCGTTCTTCGATCTGTAGCCGGCGCGAACCATCTTGAGTTTCGCGGCGCTCAGTTCCTCGGCCTTGGCCGGTTCAAGGAAATGCGCGTATTTCTCCAGCTTGTCGGCATAGTCGGTGCTGCGCAGCGCCTTGTTCGGGTCGGTCTTGCCCGTGCCCTTGCGGGCACCGGCGCGCAGCTTGTCCAACGGGTCGGCCCGCCGGTTCAGCATCGATGGCAACGCCAGCAGCATCAGCCCGAGGCCAAGACCGGCAATGACCATCACAGGCCCGGCAGGGCCCAGTGTGACTTCGATCAACGTGTTGATCTGGTTGAAAAGTTCCATCTGGGTTCAAACCTTGATGTTGACCATGATCTTCATGTAGATCACGTTGATGATCAGGAAGGTGGCAACCACCAGCGCGGTCGGGATGAAATACGCCGTCTCCTTGACGCCATCATAGTAATCCGGCTTCAACACCTGAATCACGACCATCGCGCCGATGGGAAATCCCGACAGGAACATCCCCGACCATTTCGCCTCGGCGGTGATGGCCTTGACCCGGCGGAACAGCTTGAACCGCGCGCGGATCACCTTGGCCAACCCGTCCAGCACCTCGGCCAAGTTGCCGCCCGATTGCTGCTGGATCGACACCGCCACGGCAAGGAACCGCAGATCCTGCATGTCCATGCGTTCGGCCAGCGCCTTCAGGCTTTCGGAAATGTCGCGCCCATAGGCGGCTTCGTCCGAGATCACGCCGAATTCGGTGCCCAGCGGGTCAGGAATTTCCTTGGCCACGATGCCGATGGCCGACGAAAACGGGTGGCCCACGC
>JAUXPG010000220.1 GCA_030683915.1 Gemmobacter sp. | reverse complement strand
GCGCAGGCGCGTTGGGGTTGGCGCAGCAGCCCTTTGTCGCGCCGCTGGTGGAGCGCAGCGCCGAAAGCGCGGCGCGGGCGGTGGAAGCGGCATTCCACCGCACCTTTACCCCCGGCTGGGTGGCGCGGGAACTGGCGGCGGCGCTGGCGGCTGACCAGACCGACCGTGCGCTTTGGCTGGCCGATCTGGCGCAGGCCGAAGGCGTGGCGCTGGACCCGGTGCAGGGGGCAGAGGTCGCGCGGCTGCGGGCCGAGGCCGACAGTTGGCTGCAAAGCACTGCCGATTGCGCCTATTGCGCCCTAGATGTGCGGTCGTGCCGGTCGGTCGCCGCCATCGCGCTGTGCGCGCTGCCAGTGGAGCTGACGCCTGCGGGCGACCTGAATGCCCTGCGGCGGCAAGGCATGGCGGCGCTGGCGGGGCAGCCGGTGGACAGGCTGGAAACCGGGCTGGCGCTGGTCGGGCTGGGCGCCACGGCGGCGGTGGTGGCCTCAGGGGGCGGGTCAGCGGCGTTGAAGGCCGGCGCCACGGCGGCGCGTATGGCGCGGCGGCTGGGCACGCTCAGCCCCGGCATGACCCGCGCGCTGGCCGAGGTGGCGGACCTGCCGGTGAACTGGGGCGCGGTCGCCCGTGGCGCCCCGGTGGAAGAGATCACCGATGTTGCCAAGCTGGGGCGGCTGGCCGACATGGCGGGCGATCTGGGGCGGGTGGCCAGCCGGGCCGGGCCTGCGGAAACGCTGGTGCTTTTGCGCCATATCGACGGGCCGGAGGACGCCGCGCGCATGGCACGGCTGGCCGACGCCGCAGGCGCGCGCACGTTGGACCGGGTGGAGGTGCTGGGTAAGGCGCGGGCGTTCCGCGCCCTGATGCGCGTCAGCGACCTGGCGCTGGCCACGCTGGCCGCCCTTTATGCGGCGGCCTTGCAGGTGGCGCTGATGCTGGCCGGCGGGGTGGCGCGGGGCGCGTTGCGGCTGCTGCGGCCCTGATTATTCTGCGGCGGCAGCGGCCGCAGCGGCGGCGGCTTCGGCGGCGTCAATCTCGGCGGCTTTCGCCTCGACCAGTTCGACAATGTGATCGACCATCTGGTCGTTCGACATCTTGTGGCTTTGCTTGCCCGCGACATAGACCATGCCGCTGCCCGCGCCGCCGCCGGTAAAGCCGATGTCAGTCATCAGGGCTTCGCCGGGGCCGTTCACCACGCAACCGATGATCGACAGGCTGAGCGAGGTGGTCACATGCGCCAGCCGGTTTTCCAGGGCCGACACGGTCTTGATCACGTCAAACCCCTGCCGCGCGCAGGAGGGGCACGAGATGATGGTCACGCCGCGGTGCCGAAGGCCCAGGGATTTCAGGATTTCGAACCCGACCTTGACCTCCTCGACCGGATCGGCGGACAGCGACACGCGGATGGTGTCGCCAATGCCGGCCCAGAGCAGGCTCCCCAGACCCACGGCGGATTTCACCGTGCCCGACATCAACCCGCCGGCTTCGGTGATACCCAAGTGGATGGGCGCGTCGGTCGCGTCGGCCAACGCCTGATAAGCGGCAGCGGCAAGAAAGACGTCCGATGCCTTCACGCTGATCTTGAATTCGTGGAAATCGTTGTCCTGCAACAACTTGATATGATCGAGACCCGATTCCACCATCGCATCGGGGCACGGTTCTCCGTATTTTTCCAGAAGATGCCGCTCCAGCGACCCGGCATTGACCCCGATGCGGATGCTGCAGCCGTGGTCCTTGGCGGCCTTGATCACCTCGCGCACGCGCTTGGCGTCGCCGATGTTGCCGGGGTTGATCCGCAGGCAGGCCGCGCCCGCCTCGGCGGCCTCGATGGCGCGTTTGTAGTGGAAGTGGATGTCGGCCACGATGGGCACGGGCGACTCTCGCACGATTTCGCGCAGGGCGCGGGTGCTGTCCTCGTCGGGGGTGGAGATGCGGACGATGTCGGCCCCGGCGATGGCGCACCGCTGCACCTGTTCCAGCGTCGCCGCGATGTCGGAGGTGATGGTGTTGGTCATGGTCTGCACCGAAATCGGTGCATCACCGCCGACCAGAACCTTGCCCACGCGGATCTGGCGCGATTTGCGGCGGTCGATGTTGCGCCAAGGGCGGATGGGGTTGTGCGACATGACCAGCCTCGTTCCGGGGGATCATCCAGCACATAACCCTGCCCGGCGCACCGGGCAAGGGGCGGCGTCAGTCCTGCCCGCCTGCAGCGTTGGCCAGCACCCGCGCCTGCGCCAGTTCGACCACCCGCGCGACATCGGGCTTGGCCGTCAGATCGACCAGCGCGAACTTGTCGGCCAAGGCTTCGGGCGACAGCGCCAGATTGCTGACAACCTGCGCGCCCGGCGCAGCGGGGCCATAGGCCTGACCCTTGACCATGAAGTAGACGGAACCCGAATTGCCTGCACGCAAGGTGGGCGGCACGTCGGATTGCGGCACGACATAGCTTTGTCCGGCGTCCAGCACACGCTCGAACAGCACGGTTCCATCGGCGGCCCGCACCCGCACCCACGACGGGCTGACGGCAAAGATTTCAACGGCAGGTGCGGCGTCGGCCAACACGCGCACCGGCGATTCCGCCTCGGGTTCCGGGGCGACGGCTTCGGGTGTGGCGCGCTCGGGAATGATCGACGCGATGGGACCATCGCGCGACACCATCTGCGGCATGTCCAGCGCCTGCGGGCGATAAAGCCGGCCCACGGCCTCGGCCGTCGGGGCGGCGGGCACTTGGGCGGTGGCGGGCGCGTCTGCGATTTTCAGTGTTGCCCCGTTGCCGATATTGCCAAGCGGGTCGATCGAGGCGACCACGCTGGGCGCCTGTTCCACCGGCGCCACCTGCACGCGCTGCACTTCGCGCAGCACGGACCAGCCGCCATAGCCGATGCCGCCGATGAGCAGCAGCAACACCAGCACCGACCCCGCCGCGCCGGGTTCCACCCGCGACAGCCAGCTTTCGCCGCGCGGAACGAACACCGCATCCGGGTGGCCAAGCGCGTCAAGCCCGCTGGGCCGGGGCCTCGGCGTCTGGGCGCGGGCGGTCTGGGTGCCGCTCAGACCTTTGGGAATGGCGGTAAAATTCGCCTCGGTGCAGAATTGCGCGTAGGCGGCGTCGGGGTCCATGCCAAGGTAGCGCGCGTAAGACCGCACATACCCGGCCACGAAACCGGGGGTTTCAAACACCGAAACGTCGGCGTTTTCGATGGCGGCGATATAGGTTGCCTTGATCTTGAGTTCGCGCTGAACGTCGAGCAGCGATTTCCCCATCGTGGCGCGTTCGCCACGCATAAGGTCGCCAAGACGAAGGTCGTAATCGTCAAAGCCTTTTGGCTTCTCCTCGACCACCGCCGAAGGTTTTCCCTTCCGCCACATCATTCAGGCTGCCCCTACCCCGATCTTTTTATGTACCGCATCGCGTTTGCGCGCGACTCGGCTTTTAGCGAAATCTTGCCGAACTACTAGCACATATCCGCGAGGTGGACACCTGACGTTTCGCGTCAGGCGCTGAGTTCGGCACGATTCAGCGCACACTGCGCCCAGAGCGTATCCATCGCGCGTACGAGATGGTCGATCTGGCGCGGCGCATGCACCGGCGAGGGAGTGAAGCGCAACCGCTCGGTCCCGCGCGGCACGGTGGGGAAGTTGATAGGCTGCACGTAAATGCCGAATTGTTCCAGCAACATGTCCGACAGCATCTTGCAATGCACCGGATTGCCGACATGCACCGGAACGATGTGCGAGCCGTGGTCGATGATCGGCATGCCCAACGCCTTGAGCCGGGTCTTGAGGATGCGGGCGTGCAGTTGCTGGGCATCGCGCAACGTCTGGCCTTCGGGGCCTTTGAGCACGCGGATCGACGCTGCGGCGCCTGCCGCGATCACGGGCGGCAACGAGGTCGTGAAGATAAAACCGGGGGCGTAGCTGCGGATCGCGTCCACCATCTTGGCGCTGGCCGCGATATAGCCGCCGAACACGCCAAATGCCTTGCCCAAGGTGGCGTTGATGATGTCGATGCGGTGCATCTGGCCATCGCGCTCGGCCACCCCTGCCCCGCGCGGGCCATACATGCCGACCGCATGCACCTCGTCGATGTAGGTCAGCGCGCCGACCTCCTCGGCCAGATCGCAGATGTCCTTGATCGGGCCGAAATCACCGTCCATCGAATAGATCGATTCGAAGGCGATCAGTTTTGGCGCCGCAGGGTCGTCCGCCGCGATCAGCTCCCGCAGGTGGGCCACGTCGTTGTGCCGGAAGATGCGCTTGGGGCCGTTGCCGCGCCGCACACCTTCGATCATCGAGGCATGGTTGAGCGCGTCGGAATAGATGATGAGCCCCGGAAACAGCAACCGCAGCGTGCTGAGCGTGGCGTCGTTGGCGATATAGGCGCTGGAAAACACCAGTGCCGCCTCTTTGCCGTGCAGATCGGCGATCTCGGCCTCGAGCCGTTTGTGATAGACGGTGGTGCCGGAAATGTTGCGGGTGCCGCCCGACCCTGCGCCGGTGGCATCCAGTGCTTCGTGCATGGCGCCCAGCACCGCCGGGTTCTGCCCCATGCCCAGATAATCATTGCCGCACCAGACGGTGATCTGCTGTTCGGTGCCATCCGGGCGGCGCCAGATGGCCTGAGGGAAATGTCCCTTGCGCCGTTCGATGTCGATGAACGTCCGGTAACGACCTTCGTCATGCAGGCGTTGCAGAGCGGTGTCGAGGGCGGCGTCATAGGTCATCGGTCTTCTCCGTGGCGTCCTGTCCTTGGAACTGTTCCATCAAACAGGTGGCTGCTGCCTTGACTTGGGTCAATCCTCGCCGCGCGGGTAGTGGGCATTTTGCCGCCCCCCTCCAGCACGACACATATCTTTATATAGATATGTGAGCTTAACGGAAGGGGGCAACTTCCAGAACGACCACGCACGCCGGGCCGACCTTGCGCGCCGCTTCACAGCCCTGCATGGCGGCATCGCGGGCGGCCTGCGCATCGGGCAGGTCCGACAGCGCGGTGGCGGAGGCCACGGGCATGCCGCTGCGGATGAAGCCTTCCTCGGGCGCGACGGCGAGGGCGGCGTGGCGTCCGGGGCGCGTGACGAACAGCGCCAGCGCCTGTTCGTTGGTCGCCACCAGCCGCAGTGCCGACTGTTCTTCGGCGGTCAAGAAGGGATGCAAGTGCAGGCTCACCTGATTTTCGCCCAGACGCTGAACCTCGGTTGCCACCGTCTGCGCCAGCGCGGGCGCGGCCATCAGCGCAAGTGTGGCCGACAGGACATAGGGTTTCATGCTGCTATCCTTTCACACACGAATCCCGCACTCCCTACACCGGAGCGCCCGGCATGGACAGTCCCCGGTCCGGCGGCTAGCGTGCTCGTGATGCGGGGACTGCGCCCCGCCCGATGACGGAGCCCGACATGACCCTTGCCCCCGTTCTTGACCGGATCGACGCCGACATGCCCGCTGCGCTGGAGCGGTTGCTGGACCTGTTGCGCATCCCGTCGATTTCCACCGACCCGGCGTTCAAGCCCGATTGCGACCGGGCGGCGGACTGGATGGTGGCGGATCTTGCCTCAATGGGATTCGAGGCGCGCAAATGCCCGACACCGGGCCACCCGATGGTGGTCGCGCATTACCCCGGCCCCGAAGGCGCGCCGCACCTGCTGTTTTACGGGCACTACGACGTGCAACCGGTGGACCCGCTCCACCTGTGGGATCGCGATCCCTTTGACCCCGAGGTGCAGCAAGACGGCGGGCGCACCGTGATCCGTGGCCGGGGGGCGGCGGATGACAAGGGCCAGTTGATGACCTTTGTCGAGGCTTTTCGCGCCTGGATCGCGGTCCATGGCGCCCTGCCCGCCCGCATCACCGTGTTTCTGGAAGGCGAGGAGGAATCGGGGTCGCCCTCGCTGATCCCGTTCATGCAGGAACATGCAGACGAGCTGCGCTGCGATCTGGCGATCATCTGCGACACTGGCATGTTCGAAAGCCGGGTGCCCGCGATCACCACCATGTTGCGCGGCTTGCTGGGCGAAGAACTGACCGTGCGCGCGGCCAACAAGGACCTGCACTCCGGGTCCTTTGGCGGGGCTGCAGCCAACCCGATCCGGATTCTGGCGCGGGCGCTGGCCTCTTTGCATGACGAGACGGGCCGGATCACCATTGCCGGGTTCTATGACGATGTACCCGAACTGCCTGACGCCCTGCGCGCGCAGTGGCAGGGGCTGGCATTCGACCATGCAAAGTTTCTGGGGGATGTCGGGCTTGCCCTGCCCGCAGGCGAAGTCGGGCGGACGCCGCTGGAGATGCTGTGGTCGCGCCCGACCTGCGAGATCAACGGCATCTGGGGCGGCTATACCGGTGCGGGGTTCAAGACGGTGCTGCCCGCCGAGGCGCATGCCAAGGTCAGTTTCCGGCTGGTGGGCCAGCAGGACCCGTGGAAACTGCGCGAGGCATTCCGCGACCATATCCGCGCGCATATCCCGGCAGATTGCTCGGTCGAATTCCATGGGCACGGCAACGCACCGGCGTCGGTGATGCCGGTCGACAACCCGGCGTTCGAACGCGCCCGCGCGGCGCTGACCGAGGAATGGGGCGTCCCGGCGGCCTATATCGGCTGTGGCGGGTCAATCCCGATTGCCGGGTATTTCCAGGGGATTCTCGGGATGGACGCCATGCTGATCGGGTTCGGCAAGGACGACGACCAGATCCATTCCCCGAACGAGAAATATGACCTTGAAAGCTTCCACAAGGGTATCCGCAGCTGGGCGCGAATCCTTGCGCGCATCGCGGACTGAAACGCGGCGCGGGGGCGCATGCCCCCGCTGCCACCCTTCCCGTCGCCGTGCATCCCGTGGCGCCAAACAACGAAAAGGCCGCCCGAAGGCGGCCCCTTGCAGGATGGTTCAGGCAGACTGCCTTACT
>JAUXPG010000174.1 GCA_030683915.1 Gemmobacter sp. | reverse complement strand
CCCCGACAACTGGTGCGGATAGGCCTGCAACCGTTCAGCCGCTGCCGGAATGCCCACGGTTTCCAGCGCGCGGCGGGAGCGGTCCCATGCGGCGGCCTTGGACATGCGGTCGTGCGTGCGGACCGCCTTCACCATCTGGTCGCCCACCCGCAGCACGGGGTTCAACGTCATCATCGGGTCCTGAAACACCATCGACACCGCGCGCCCGCGCATCTCGCGCAAGCCGTCGGGCGACAGCGTGCGCAGGTCGGTTCCGTCAACCACAACCCGCCCCGCCGCGATGCGCCCCGGCGGGTCGATCAGGCCAAGGATGGAGAAACCCGTCACCGATTTGCCCGAACCGGATTCCCCGACCAGCCCCAGAATCTTACCCTTTTCCACTGAAAAGGATACGTCGTTCACCGCCGCCACCAGTCCGGCGCGGGTGTCGAATTCGGTCCGCAGACCCTCTACCGAAAGCGCGGTCATCGGCGTTGCCTCGGGTCCAGAACGGTTCGCACCTGATCGCCCACAAGGTTGATCGCCACCACCGTGATCATCAGCGCGATGCCGGGATAGATCGACAGCCAGACGCGGTCGGTGTGAATATACCGGAACCCGTTGGAGATCAGCGAGCCTAGCGAAGGTTCGGTCAGCGGCAGACCGACGCCAAGAAACGACAGCGTCGCCTCCAGCGCAATGGCCCCTGCCACCTGCACGGTGGCCACCACAATCAGCGGCGGCATCACATTGGGCAACAGATGCCGGAACAGCACCCGATGCGCGGGCAGCGGGGTGGACCGTGCGGCCTCGACATAATCCTTGCGGCGCTCCACCGTTGCGGCGCCATGGGTGGTCCGGGCGAAATAGGCGTATTGCGCGACCACCAGCGCAAGGATGATCTGCCCGATCCCCTGCCCCAGCATCGCCACCATCACCAGTGCGAGCAAAATCGCCGGCATCGAAAGCTGCAGATCGACGATCCGCATCAGCACCGCCTCCAGCCGTCCGCCGAAATAGGCCGCCGACAGGCCGACGGCGATGCCGATGGTCAATGCCAGCGCGCCCGCCGACAGGCCGATCAGAAAGCTGGTTTTCAGCCCGTACAAAATGGCCGACAGCATGTCACGCCCCGCGTTGTCGGTGCCAAGCCAATGGGTATAGCCCCCCGACCCCACGGTGCCCGGACGTTTGAACGCATCGCTCCAGTCCAGCGCCGCCATGTCATAGGGGTTCTGCGGGCTGACCCAGGCCGACCCGAAGGCCAGCGCCAGCAACACCACGATCACCGCCAGCGCGGCCAACGCCACGGGTGAGCGGCGGTAATCCTGCCAGAATTCCGCAATCTGCTGACGGCGGGTGGTTTCGGACGGCGCAGACATCATTCGCCGCCTTTCAGCCGCACACGCGGGTCAAGCCGGGCATAGACCAGATCGACCACCAGGTTGATCATGACGAACAGGATCACCACCATCACAAGGTAGGATACCATCACCGGCCGGTCGAGCTGCAGGATGCTGTCGATGATCAGCTTGCCCACCCCCGGCCAGTTGAACACGCTTTCCGTCACTACGGCAAACGCGATGGTGGACCCCAGTTCCAACCCGAAAACCGTCACCAGCGGAATGGAAATGTTGCGCAGCACATGGCCGAACACCACTTCGCGTTCGCGCAACCCTTGGGCGCGGGCGAACTTCACATAATCGGCGCGCATCGCCTCGACCATGCCGGCGCGGGTGAGGCGGATCATCAGCCCCATCTTGAACAGTGACAGATTGACCGCTGGCAAAATCACATGCGCCCAGCCCTGCGGGGTGGCAAGCGATGTGGGTATCCCGAAGATCGACCCCACCGGCCCCCGCCCGCCAGATGGCAACCAGCCCAGATTGACCGCAAAGGTCATGATCAGAAGCATCCCGATCCAGAAGGTCGGCACCGAAAAACCAAGGATGGACAGCGCCATGATCGCCCGTCCCGAAAGGCTGTCGGGCCGGTAGCCCGCCCAGATGCCCAGCGGCACACCCAGCACGGTTGCAATGGTGATCGACACCAACACAAGTTCCAGCGTCGCGGGCAGGCGCGAGAACACAAGCTGCGTCACCGACACGTTATAGACCATGCTGGTGCCCAGATCGCCCTTCGCGACATTGGCAAGAAATCCGAAATATTGCCGCCACAGCGGCTGGTCCAGCCCATAACGTTCGATCAGCGCCTGTCGCTGCGCCTGATTGGCGCCGGGGTCGATCAGCACGTCTATGGGGTTGCCGATAGCATAGACACCGACAAAAACAATGATCGACATTGCCAGCACGACAACGGCCGATTGCATCAGGCGGGTCAGGACAAAGGCGATCATGGGCAGCTTTCAAGGAAAACCCCGGCCGGGCGAACCCGGCCAGGGCAGTCGGGGAGAAGTCTCAGTTCGCGGGCTTGATCTCGTAGGCGCGGGTTTCCTGATCGACCCGCGGCGTGAAGGTCAGCGCGCCCTTCTTCGATGCCCACACCGTCTGCAGGATGACCGTCGGGATGAGCGCGCGGTCTTCCATCGAGATGAAGGACGCTTCCTCATAAAGGGCGCGGCGTTCGTCATCGTTCAGGTTGTTGCGCGCCTCCTGGAACAGCTTGTCGAATTCGGCGTTGCTGTAACCCGTGCGGTTGAAGGCACCCAGACCCAGATCGGCGTTCTTGGAATGCACCAGCGACCCGTAGGTATAAGACGCCTCGCCCGTCAGCGTGCCCCAAGCCGACATGGCAAGCGAGAACTCCTCGCGCGCGGCGGCGGGGAAGTAGACGGTGCCGTTCAACGCCTGCGCGTTCACCTTCAGCCCGGCGCGCGACCACATCTGGGCCAGCGCCTCGCACACCACACTGTCACCGGGGACGCGGTTGTTGGTGCAGGTGAAATCGATTTCGAACCCGTTGGGATACCCGGCTTCGGCCAACAGCGCCTTGGCTTGCGCCAGATCGTAAGGACGTTCGCCCAGCTTGTCGGAATAGCCAAAGAACCCCTTGGGCATCAGCTGCGTGGCGGGCGTGCCTAACCCTTCCAGAACCACGTCAACCAGAACCTGCCGGTTGATCGCCAGATCCAGCGCCTTGCGCACGCGGATGTCCTGCAGCGGGTTGGCGTCGATTTCCTTGCCGTCAACCTTGACCTTTTGTGGCAGCACGTCCTTCACCACCGGCGCGACGTTCAGGATATAGACGGAGTCGGCGACGACCGTATCAAGGCTCGCGTCGTTCTTCATCGTCAGGTAGTCCGAGGCCGGGACATAGTTGATCATGTCCACCTGCCCCGATTTCAGCGCCGCCACACGGGCCGCGTCATCGGGAATTTCCTTGCGCACGACGCGCGCCCAATGCGGTTTTTCGCCCCAGTGGTCGTCGAACCGTTCCAGCACCAGATCGCCCTTGGGTTCCCAGCTGACGAAACGGTAGGGGCCGGTGCCGATGGCGACCTTGCCCGAGTTGAATTCCTCGTTCCGCACGTCCATCCCGATGGAGGCGGGGACAACGAACAGGCGGATGAAATCGTTGGGCAGCGAGGGCGCAGTGCCCTTGGTGGTGATCTTCAGCGTGTAATCATCAACCACTTCGACCGAGTCGACCGATTTGGTGTAGATCGTCATCGACATCGGGCCGGTCACGACCGGGATACGCTCGATCGAGAACTTTACGTCATTGGCCGTCAGTTCGCTGCCGTCGTGGAACTTCACGCCCTTGCGGATCTTGAATTCCCAGGTGTTCGCATCAAGCGGCGTCCAGCTTTCGGCCAGCGCCGGTTGAAGTTGCAGGTTTTCGTCTACGCCGACCAGCGTGTCAAAGACGTGGCGCAGCGCCTCGGCCTGACTGCCCAAGGTGGACCAGTGCGGATCGATGCTGTCGGGGCCGGCGCGCAGCCCCAGAGTCAGATCCTGTGCCGATACATGCATGGCCGACCCGGCTAGTATCGCAAGCGCCGCTACCCCGGCGCGCAGGGACTGGAATGTCATGGCATACCTCCTTGGTCTGGTTAAGTGTTATAGATTGCTGAAACACTATGCGGGCAAAATCCCGATGGTCAAGCATTCTGTCACGCTTTGCGAAAGTTTAGTGCGCGCTTCCCCTCGCAAAACCACTTGCCGGTTAAAGTGTGTTTGTGCATTGATACATCCATGACGAAGGATGATCGCCCCATTCCCGATGCCTTGCAGCCAATCGTGGCGGCAGTGGATCGTGCATCGCCGATTCCGGTGTCGGTGCAGTTGCGCGGCGCACTGGAATTCGGGATCGCGGCGGGCGAACTGCCGCCGGGCACGCAACTGCCCTCGGTTCGCGACATGGCGCGGCTGTTCGGGCTGTCGCCGGTCACGGTGTCGGGCGTCTATGTCGCGCTGCGCGAAGCGGGGCTGATCGACAGCCGCGTGGGGTCGGGCAGTTTCGTGGCCGACGGCCAAGGGTCGGCGCCGCAGTTGCAACCGCACCGCGACCTTCAGCGCCGGATTGCCGAACTGATCCGTCTTGGCGGAGAGTTGGGCCTGACGCCGCATGAACTGGCGGCCCGCGTGGCGGGCGGTGGGCGGCTGGCAGGGTCGCGGCGGGGCTTGCGGGTTCTGGTGGTATCCAACTTCCACGGCCCCACCGAAACCTATGCCGAAGTGCTCCGCGCGTATGTGGCGCCCGGCGACACCGTGCTGGCGGGCACATTTCAGGAATTGCGCGATGTCGGGCCGGCGGGCGCCGACCTGATCGTGACGCCGCGCAACTTCGTTGCCGATGTCCTTCGCGACGCGCAGGGCCTGCCGGTCGTGGGGCTGACCTTCATTCCGACCGAAGGCACCCGCGTGGCGCTGGCGTCGTTGGAACCCGATGCGCGGGTGGTCGCGGTCTCCTACTTTCCGCACTTCCTGCCGCTGATGAAAGCCGGGATCACTCGCTTTGCCCCGCATGTGGCTGACCCGCATGTCCTTGTCCGCGATGACCCCGCACTGACGCAGGAACTGTCGGGCGCCGATGTGGTGATCTATGCGTCAGGCGCCGACTACATTGCTGCGGGTCTGCGTCCCGGCCAGCGCGCGTTCGAATACCTGCACACCCCCGACCCCCGCGCCATCCGCGAAGATTTCGAACCCGCGCTGGAAGCCCGGCGCGCCGACCTGCAAAGTTTTCCGAGAGATACCGATGAACATCAGCGACGCAAACTGGTCTGAGATCGAAGCCTGGCTCAAACACGACGACCGCTGCGTCCTGCCGTTGGGCAGCACGGAACAGCACGCCTATCTGTCGTTGTCCGTCGACAGCATCCTTGCCGCCCGCATCGCCGCCGAGGCGGCAGAACCGCTTGGCGTGCCGGTTTTCCCGGTGGTTCCCTATGGGCTGACGCCCTATT
>JAUXPG010000167.1 GCA_030683915.1 Gemmobacter sp. | reverse complement strand
AAAAGATCCTTGCCTGCGTGTCGGAATTCGCGCGCGGCAACTTCGATGCCCCGCTGGAAAAATTCTCCGGCGAGCGGTTCTTCATCAACGATACCATCGAGGAAATCCGCAGCGCGTTCAAAAGCGTGACGGCAGAGATCGACAGGTTCTGCGTCGCGCTGGAAAAGGGGGATCTGGCGGTGCGTATCGTGCCGGATGGTTTTACCGGCGCCTATCGCAGCATCGTGGATTCGATGGAACGCGCGCTGACATCGCTGAACGCCACCATCTCGACCGCAAGCCAGCAGGTGCAGCAGGTCGCGATCACGGTCGAGCAGATGTCGCAGTCGAGCCAGTCGCTGGCGTCGAATTCGCAAATTGCCTCGACCTCGGCCGATCAGGTGTCGGCTTCGGCAGAGGAAACGGATTCGCAGGTCAAGGCCAATGCCTCGGCTGCGGGCAAGGCGAACGAACTGGTGGGCGGGGCGTCGCGGGTCGCCAACGAAGGCAAGATCAAGATTCAGGAGATGGTCAAGGCGATGGAGGGCATCCGCACCTCGTCACAGGACATTGCCAAGATCATCAAGGTGATCGACGAAATCGCGTTTCAAACCAACCTGCTGGCGCTGAACGCGGCGGTCGAGGCCGCACGCGCCGGACAGCACGGCCGGGGCTTTGCCGTGGTGGCCCAAGAGGTGCGCAATCTGGCGGGGCGGTCTGCCAAGGCTGCGCGCGAAACGTCGGACTATATCGAGGATGCCACCGTGCGGGTCCGCGACGGAGTTCGCATCGCCGATGAGGCCAACCAGAGCTTCGGCCAGATCGCCGACGACATCGAAAAGGTCCGCACCCTTGTGCGCGACATTTCGGTGTCCAGCGAGGAACAGGCGCGCGGTGTCGCCCAGATCAACGCCGCCATCGGCGAGGTGGCCAAGGCGGCGCTGTCGACCAGCCAGCAGGCCGACGAACTGGCGGCATCCGCCGCCGAAATGCAGGCCGCCACCAGCAGCATGCGCCAGGAGATGGACCGCTTCCGCCTGCGCAAGGTCGCGCCCGTTCCGGCGGCTGTTCCGGGCCTTGACCAGCTGTCGCCCGAAATCCTTGCCTACCTTCAGCAGCTTATGGCCGGGCGCGGCCAGCCGGGCCACGCGGGCGGGATGTTGGGCAAACCCAACGGTGCCGCCCGGTCGGCAGATCATGACGAACGCGGCTTTGCCGACTTCTGACCCCCATACCCCAGCCCCGGCGCACCGACGCGCCGGGGCCTGACCGGAAAGGAAAACCCATGCCCTACAACGTGATGATCGTTGATGACGCCGCGATGATGCGGCTTTACATCGCCAGCTTCATCCGCTCGTTGCCCGATTTCAAGGTCGTCGCACAGGCCGCCAACGGGCAGGAGGCGCTGGACAAGCTTGCCACCGCGCCGGATGTCGACCTGATCTTGCTTGATATCGAAATGCCGGTGATGGACGGGCTGGAGTTCCTGCGCCACGCCAAGCTCAAGACCCGTGCCAAGATCTGCATGCTGTCGTCGGTGGCGGTGTCGGGGTCGCCCCATGCCACGAAGGCGCGCGAACTGGGGGCCGACGGGGTGGTTGCCAAGCCGTCCGGCACCGTGTCGCACGATCTGGAAGAAAAGACGGGCGATGAACTTGCCCGCACGATGCGGGCGCTTGTCGCAGCCTGAGCTTTGACCCACGGAGATCGGGAATGTCCGACGAGATGGACGAAATCTGGGCGCTTTACGCCGATGATGGCGCACAGGCGCTTGACGCGATGGAAACCGCGCTTCTGGCACTGGAAGCCGCCGATGGTGCCGACACCGCGGGGCATGTCGCTGCGTTGTTCCGTGCGGTCCATACGTTCAAGGGAAACTCCCGTGTCCTTGGGCTGGCGCATGTCGAAAGCCGCGCCCATCTGTCGGAAGATCTGATCGGCCTTGTCCGCGATTCCGGTGTGCCGCTGGATGGCGAGATCATTTCGATCCTGCTGCTGGCCGCCGACACGCTGCGCACGATGTTGCAGGAAACGGCAACGACCCGCGCCGATGTGGACCCTGCTCGGTCCGAGGCGCTGATGCACCGCCTGCGCGACAAGATCGCCCGATGCAAGGGCGAAGCCGCAGCGCCGCCCGCGCCCGCGTCGCCGCCCCCCGCGCCTTCGGACCCCGTTGTGCCCGAGCCTGCGGAGCACCCTGCCGCGGCGGACCCCACCGAAGATTTCGGCCTGCCTGCGGAACCACCCCGCGCCCCGGTCGGTGCGCCGCAAGCTGCACCCTCGCGGCTGGTGGATGATCCGGCCTACCGCGCAATCTTTCTGGGCATGCTGGACGAAACACAGGCCAAGCTGACTGCGGCGCTCGAGGCAGGCGACGATGCGATGGCTGCGACCCGCCGTCCGGTTGACGGGTTGGCGCATGCCGCCCGGCAACTGGGTCTGTCGGACTGGGCGACCGCGCTTGACGCCTTTGCCAAACACGCCGCCATCGGCGCGGAACAGATCGCGGCGCTGCTGCTGGAACTCGACGAGCGGCGGCATACCGATTTCGGCGTCCCGCCGGAGCCACCGAACGATAACGCCAGTTTTCTGGAAGCCGTTGGCCCGGCACTCTCGGACCTTGCCGCATTGGGGCTCGACTTCGAAACCGGCGAAGACCACATCGCGCGCCGCCGGGCGGCGGTGCGCCAGATCATCGACCCGGCAGCGGCGCGCGGCTTTGTCCGGGTGGCCGAAGCCGCCAGTGCCCTGACCACGGCCTCGGGTCGCGCGGCCTTCCGCGAAGGCGAACTGCGCCTTTACGAGGAGTTGGCGGCGGTCGAGGCCGCGCTCGACACGGAAGTGCGGCGCGAAATCAGCCCGCGCGCGCTGTTGCTGAGTTGGTGCGCCGACCATGTGTTCGACACGCTGGGGGAATTGTCGGACCTGCTGGATCTGCTGCGCGCAGGCACGGCGCAGGATGCCGATTACAACAGGTTCGGTCAGTTGATGCGGCGGGTTTATCACGCCTGCCAGCATCATCACATCGATATGGCGGCGCAGCTGTCCATGTCGCTTCTGGACCTGTTCGCCCGTCAGCAGATGCGCGGCGGTGCACCGGACCCCATTCTGGACCACATCGCCCAAGGCTATATCTCGACCATCGAACTGGTGTTCGACAGCCTTGCCGATGGGCAGGAGCTGCCACAGGGTGGCGCGCTGAAGAAGCTGCTGGCCCAAGCGTCGAACATCGCCTTTGCCGCCGAAGGCGTGGCAAGCGTCAGCGCGATCAAGCGCAGGCTTGGCCTGCCTGACGAATTCCAGCGCGTGCTGTCGCCGGAAAGCGTGCGCAGCGCGGCCGAGGCTCTGGAGGCGGGGCTGCATTTCCACATCATCCGCGCCGATATCAACGATGACCAGACGCTTGCGGAAACGTTTGTGCTGTGGCTTGGCCAGCATGGCACACGCGCCATCACCAACGTCACCGTGTTTCGCGATGCGGATACGTTGTTCGATTTCCTGATCGCCTCGCCGCTGTCGGGGCTGGCGATCAGTGAGGCTCTCGCGCGGATGGACCCTGCAGCAGCCCGGTTGCGGCTGGTGCAGACGCTGACCCCCGTCGCCCTCCATGACGATTCCGGGGATGAAAGCCCGCCAGCCGCCGATCTTCCGCCCGGGATCAGTGCCGGGATGCTGGAACGCATCGGTGAAATTGCGACCGGGCAGGCGATGATCAGGCAGATGCAGCAGGACCTGACCGAAGTCGACCTTGTGGCGCAGGTTGAGGCGCGGTTGCGCGCCGCCGGAAGCTCGTCCGAAGTGCGTGCAGAGGTGCGCGACCTGCTGATGGCCCAGACCGACCGTCTGCGCGAGATTGCGCATCTCGAAGGGCAGTTGCTGGCCCAGATGTCGCTGCTGCAAGAAGAGGCCGCCAGCCTGCGGTCACGCCCCGCCGACGTCGTGCTTCAGCCCGTCGCCATCCTCATCCGCACGCTGGCCCGGCAGGCAGGGCGCGATGTTACCGTCTCGACCGTGGGCGGCGATCTGGCGCTTGACCTGACGGTGCTGGACACGTTGCGCAGCATCCTGCGGATGCTGGCGCAGTTGAGGGTCAAGGCGGCCCCGGCCAGCCGGGCGTTCCGCCTGACCTTCCGGCGCAGTGGCGACAGCATTCAGGCGATGATCGAAGATGACGACCCCGCCCCGCTGACCGAACCCGCCTTGAAGCCGGTGCTGGAGATGGTGGCACAGGCACGGGGCCGTCTGCGGCAGGTTTCGGTGCCGGGCGGCGGAACACGTATCCACCTGTCGCTGCCGATTTCAATGGTGGTGATCGACGGGATGGTGGTGGGGGTCGGCGGCGTGCGCTACGTGCTGCCGGTCGAAACGATCAGCAGCATCCTGCGGGCCGAAGAAGGCGCCGCCTTTGACATCGCCGCCGAACGCGGACGCCGGATGTTGCGCCTGCCATCGCACGAGATCATTCCGGTGCGTCCACTGGCGGGGGGGCATTCGCGCGAAAGCGTTTATGTCATTCTCGCCATCGGGGACAAGCGCGTGGCCGTTCCCGTGGACGAGGTGATCGGCCAGCAGCTTGTTCTGCTGCGTCCGTTGCGCGGGGTGCTCAGCCGTCTGGACAACCTGACGGGCATCGCCCTGCTGGCGGGCGGTGAGGTGGGCATGGTGGTGTCCGGCGCTGCGGTCAGCGGGGCAGAAGCGGCCTGACAAGCACGAACCGGGCGCTGCCGGCCCTGCGGCGGCGCCTTCGGGTTCAGGCGCGCGCTGCCCTAGTCGCCATAGTCGATCAGAATTTCAATCCGGCGGTTGCGGGCGCGGCCTTCTTCGGTCCTGTTGTCGGCAACCGGCGCAAACTCGCCCTTGCTTGCAGCGGAAATCCGCGCCGGGTCTACCTTGCCGCTGGCAACCAGTGCGCGCACCACGCTGGAGGCTCGCGCCGCCGCCAAGCCGAAGTTGTCAACATGGGGGCCACCGCTGAGCGGCACATCATCGGTATGGCCGGTCACTAGAATGGTGCGACCGGGGCTGTCGCTGGTGCGGGCGATCTGCTCCATGATCTGCACCGCTTCGGACGACAGGTCGGCCGACCCCGACCGGAACGATCCGCCCGCCCCCAGCACGACGTGCACCTTGCCGTCCTGCCGCTGCACTTCAAGCTTTCCGTCCGCAATCTGGCCGCGCAGGATGCTTTCCAGCGCCAGACCCGCCAGTTCGGCCCGCACATGGGCGCTTGCCTTGCCGGTTGCGGAACCCTGTGCAGGCTGGGTGGGTGGCGCGCTGTCGGCGGTGGCCGCGTCGGGACCGCTGAGCGCGCTGCCACTGCCGGGCGGTGTGGCGGACGGCGCGGCCGCGGGTGGGTCAACCTCGGCGCCGGCGGC
>JAUXPG010000346.1 GCA_030683915.1 Gemmobacter sp. | reverse complement strand
CGATCTTGATCACGCCATCGTCGTTGATGTCGACCTTGGCGCCGGACACTTCGACGATCTCGCGGATGACCTTGCCGCCCGACCCGATGACTTCACGGATCTTGTCGGTGGGGATGGTCAGGGTTTCGATCTTGGGCGCGTAGGCCGAGAAGCCCTGCGGTGCCGAAATCGCCTTGGCCATTTCGCCGAGGATGTGCAGGCGCCCGTCTTTGGCCTGTGCCAGCGCCTGTTTCATGATGTCGGGGGTGATGCCCGCCACCTTGATGTCCATCTGCAGCGAGGTGATGCCCTTTTCGGTGCCAGCCACCTTGAAGTCCATGTCGCCAAGGTGATCCTCGTCGCCAAGGATGTCGGTCAGCACGGCAAAGGCGCCGTCATCTTCCAGGATCAGCCCCATGGCGACACCGGCCACCGGCGCCTTCAGCGGCACACCGGCATCCATCATCGACAGTGACGAACCGCAGACGGTTGCCATCGAGGACGACCCGTTCGATTCGGTGATTTCCGACACCAGACGCAGGGTGTAGGGGAAATCGGTCGGTGCGGGCAGCACAGCCTGCAGCGCGCGCCATGCCAGTTTGCCATGGCCGATCTCGCGGCGGCCGGGCGACCCGACGCGACCGACTTCGCCGACCGAATAGGGCGGGAAGTTGTAGTGCAGCAGGAAGTTCGACCGGGTGTTGCCATTCAGCGCGTCGATGATCTGTTCATCTTCGCCGGTGCCCAGCGTGGTGACGCAAAGGGCCTGCGTTTCGCCGCGGGTGAACAGCGCCGACCCGTGGGTGCGCGGCAGGACGCCGGTTTCGACCCAGATAGGGCGCACGGTCTTGGTGTCGCGCCCGTCGATACGGCGGCCGTTGCGCACGACATCGCCCCGCAGGATCGAGGATTCGAGCTGCTTGATGGCGGCGCCCAGGTTGGCGTCGGCCTTATCCTCGTCCGACAGGGCCGCCACGATGGCATCGGCGGCGGCGTCGATGGCCGAGGTGCGTTCCTGCTTGTCCCGGAGGGCGAAGGCGGCGCGCATCTGCGCTTCGCCTGCCGCCTTCACCTTGGCATAGATGCCAGCGATGTCGGGTGGCGTGAAGTCGAACGGTTCCTTGGCGGCGTCTTCGGCGAAGTCGATGATGAGGTCGATCACCGGCTGCATCTGTTCGTGACCGAACACCACGGCGCCGAGCATTTCTTCCTCGGTCAGCTCATAGGCTTCGGATTCCACCATCATGACGGCGTCTTTCGTGCCGGCAACGACGAGGTCCAGGCGCTGGTCAGGCTTGTGACGCAGCTGCGTCATGTCGTCCATCGCCGGGTTCAGCACATAGGCGCCGTTGACAAAGCCCACGCGCGCGGCGCCGATCGGACCCATGAAGGGCACGCCGGAAATGGTCAGCGCTGCGGAGGCGGCGATCATGGCGACAACGTCAGGATCATTGACCAGATCGCACGACAGCACGGTGGCCATCACCAGCACTTCGTGGCGGAAGCCTTCGACGAACAGCGGGCGGATCGGACGGTCGATCAGGCGCGAGGTCAGCGTTTCCTTTTCGGAAGGGCGCGCTTCACGCTTGAAGAAGCCACCGGGGATTTTCCCTGCGGCATAATATTTTTCCTGGTAGTGGACGGTCAGGGGGAAGAAGTCCTGGCCGGGTTTGGGAGCCTTGGCAAAGGTCACGTTGGCCATGACGCTGGTTTCGCCCAGAGTGGCGATGACCGAGCCGTCGGCCTGACGGGCAACGCGGCCCGTTTCCAGCGAGAGCGTTTCGTTGCCCCACTGGATGGATTTCTTGGTGATGTTGAACATACGGTTTCCTCTGGGAGCTCTCCCGGCCCCTGCCGGGTCTCCCCTCCTATGGCGGCCCCATTGCCGCCGCCCCAATCCTTCGCATGT
This sequence comes from Gemmobacter sp., assembly GCA_030683915.1. Lineage (GTDB taxonomy): Bacteria > Pseudomonadota > Alphaproteobacteria > Rhodobacterales > Rhodobacteraceae > Wagnerdoeblera. Next base: position 4,634 of record JAUXPG010000346.1, on the reverse strand, counting down.
GCCCGGGGCTGTGGGCGTCACGTCGCAGATGCGCGGCGCATACAGGAAATTCGCACGTTTGGGAAGGGGCGTAGGCGGCGCAATGCGGCGCGAGGCTGCGCAAAGGCTTTCGCCGAAGGCCGAGGCGCGGCATGGTGGCGCCAGACCGGAGGGTATGATGCGGATACTGGTGTTCAATGCGGGCAGTTCCAGCCTGAAGTTCGGCGTCTATGACATGGGCGCCGCCGAGTCGTTGTGTCTGAAAGGCAGTTTCGACCGCTTTCGCGACGGCTCGTGCGAGCTGAAGCTGACGGTGGGTGGCGCGCGGCATGATGCCGTGCTGCCCTGCGCCGATCTGGCGGCGGCGATTGCGGCGGTGCCGGGCCTGATGGCGGCGCACGGGGTGTCGGGGGTGGATGCCGTGGGCCACCGGATCGCGCATGGCGGGCCGGGCTTTGCCGCACCTGCGCGGCTGGACGGGCCGACCATGGCCGAGATCGAGGCGTTGACCCCGCTTGCACCGCTGCACAACCCGGCCAATCTGGCCGCGATCCGGCTGGCGATGCAGGTCTGGCCCGAGGTGCCGCAGGTGGGGGTGTTCGACACGTCGTTCCACCTTTCGGCGCCCGGCTTTGCCACCACCTATGCCGTGCCCGAGGCATGGCGCGCGGCCGGGTTGCGGCGGTTCGGGTTTCACGGCACGTCGCACAAGTATGTGGCGCTGCGGGCGGCCGAGGTGATCGGGCAGCCGCCGGAGCGGTTGCAGATCGTGTCCTGCCATCTGGGCAACGGGGCGTCGGTCTGTGCCATCAACCGGGGGCGCAGCATGGACAGTTCCATGGGCCTGACACCGCTGGAGGGGTTGGTGATGGGCACGCGGTCGGGCGATGTGGACCCGGGTATCTTCGGATTCCTGTCGCGGCGGCTGGGGTTGGGCGTGGCCGAGGTGGAGGCCGCGCTTTACAATGACAGCGGCCTCAAGGGGCTGACCGGCAGCCCCGACATGCGCGATGCCGAAGACCGCGCCGCAGCGGGCGACACGGCGGCGCAACTGGCGATCGAGATCTATGCCTATCGGGCACGCAAATACATCGGCGCCTATGCGGCGGCGATGGGCGGAATGGATGCGCTGGTGTTCACCGGGGGCATCGGGGAGAATTCGGCCAGCATGCGGCGGCGCATCTGCGACGGGCTGGAATTCATGGGTGTGACGCTGGACCGCGACCGCAACATGCGGGTCGATCTGGCCGACCGCGCGGCGCCCGAGTTGCAGGCATGGGGCGGGCGGGTGCGGGTGATCGTGACCGAGACGCAGGAGCAGTTGCAGATTGCACGCGAGGTGGCGGTGTCGCTGCGCGCGGCGGCGCCGGTGCGGTTGTCGCTGCCGGTGGCGGTGTCGGCGCGGCATGTGCATCTGTCGCCCGCGCATGTGCAGGCCCTGTTTGGCGGGCCGCTGACGGCCGAATTCGACCTGCGCCAACCGGGCAACTTTGCCGCGCATCAACGGGTGCGGATCGAGGGGCCAAAGGGCGGGTTCGACAATGTGCGCGTGCTGGGTCCTGCGCGCGGGCGCACGCAAGTGGAGGTGTCGCGCACCGACACCTTCGCGCTGGGGATCGAGGCGCCGGTGCGCCAGTCCGGCGATCTGGATGGCACGCCAGTGGTGCGGCTGGTGGGGCCTGCCGGCGCGGTGGAAACCGACGGGCTGATCATCGCGGCACGGCATATCCACATGCACCCGGACGATGCCGCGCGCTGGCGTGTGCAGGACCGGCAGGAGGTGGAGGTGCGCGTGTCCGGCACCGGGCGCGACATGACGTTTTCCGATGTCACCATCCGCATCCAGCCCGGCGCCTTCACGGAAATGCACATCGACACCGACGAGGCAAACGCCGCAGGCGTTTATGGCGCAGCCGAGGGCGCGCTGATCGCTGGCGACTAGTTAGGGCATTGGCGTGGCGGCCAGCAGCCCGCGCGCCAGCCGGTCAGCGGCCCGCGCATCAAGCGGGCGATCGGTGGAGGTGACCTGCACCACCGGCCCCTGCATGGCGCGCGGGCCCCGCGACAGGGTCATCCGGGCGGCGAGAATCAAGGGTTCGTCGCGCGTGATCTCGACCCGCGCCGCGATGTCCTGACCGGCCAGAAGGGCCATCAGCCGCGCGCAGACCGGATCGGGGCCAAGGTGGCCGCCGCTTTTGCCTGCGCAGGACAGTTGCGGGTCGGCGGCCAAGGCCGGACCGGACAGCAAAAGGCCAAGGGCAAGCGCGCGGATCATCATGGCCGGCAGGCTATCACGCCACGGGGGCGGGTTCACCCCCCCACGGACGAAACCGGCTGTCGGCAAGGTTTCTCCGCAGTGGTCGGCGGGCGGCTGGACAAAGGTGGTGCTGTCGCGGCAGGAAGGACGCAAGAAGGGCGAGGTTCGGATGACGCAGGCCGACATTCTGGTGCTGGGCGCCAGCGGCAAGGTGGGCCGCCTGATGCGTGCGCGTTGGGCGGACGCCGGGGTGGCAACGCTGTGGCAGGGGCGCCGGATGGGGGCCGCGCCCGGCTGGGTGGACTGGGCGCCGGGGCGCAGGTTGCCGCAGGCGCGCGTGGTGGTCGTGTTGTCGGGTGTCACGGCAGGCGATACCGCGGTCTTGGCCGAAAACACCCGGATCGGGCGCGACGTGGCGCAGGCGGCGGCGGATGCCGGGGCGGCGTGCGTCCTGCTTGCCTCGACAATGGCGGTCTATGGCCGCACACCGGATGGCGGGGCGACCGAAGGCACGGCGCCCGACCGGCCCAACGCCTATGGCCGGTCGAAGCTGGAGATGGAGCAGGCGATGGCGGCGGCGCTGGCGGGCAGCAACACCGGGCTTTGCGCGCTGCGGATCGGCAATGTCGCGGGCGCCGATCTGCTGGGTGATCGGGTCGCGCAGGGGCTGCCCATCACGCTGGACCGCTTTGCGGGGGGCGTCGGGCCGATTCGGTCCTATGCAGGGCCGGGATTGCTGGTGCGGGTGGTGCAGGGGCTGGCGCGGCGGGTGATTGCAGGGGAACGGTTGCCCAGTGTCCTGAACGTGGCCGGGCAACGCCCGCTGGGGATGGATGCGCTGCTGGCTGCGGCGGGCCTGCGCTTTGGCTGGCAAGACGCCGGGCCGCAGGCGGTGCCGTGCATTTCCATGGATTGCAGGCCGCTCGCAGCCCTGGTGGCGCCCGACGCGGCGGCGGAAACCGCCGCCGGGGTGGCGGCGGAATGGCTGGGGGCCGCGGCATGACACCGGGCAAGCGGCTGCTGGACATCATCTGCGCGCTTGGCCTGATGGCGCTGATGGCGGTGCCATTCGCGGCTGTGCTGGTCTGGGTGCTCTGGCGGGAAGGGTTGCCGCTGTTCCACGTGTCGGAACGGATGCGCGCGCCCGGCCAGCCCTTCATGCTCTGGAAGTTGCGCACGATGCGCCCCGCCCCGCGCGAGGCTGACAGTGGCGTGTCGGGGGGCGACAAGGCCACGCGCATCACGCCGGTCGGGCGGTTCCTGCGCCGATCGCGGTTGGACGAGGTGCCGCAGCTTTGGAACGTGCTGAAAGGCGACATGAGCTTTGTCGGCCCCCGCCCGCCCTTGCGCCAGTATGTCGAACGGTTTCCCCAGCTTTATGCGCAGGTGTTGCGGTCGCGGCCCGGCATCACCGGGCTGGCCTCGGTGCATTTTCACCGTCACGAGGAATGGCTGCTGGCGCGTTGTGCCACCCCGGCGGAAACCGATGCGGTGTATGCCCGCCGCTGTGTGCCACGCAAGGCGCGGCTGGACCTGATGTATCAGCAGCGGCGCAGCCTGTGTCTCGATCTGGCGTTGATGCTGAAAACGGTGGCGAAGGTGTGGCCGCGCCAGCGCAAACAGCGCTGAGCGGTGCGGCGCGGCTTGCCCCGGCGGGGCAGTGTCGCCTATGGTCGCCCAAGTTCGAGAGGATCAGCCGCATGAAGTTTTGCCCCGGGTATTCGGTATCGGCCCGCGCGTTCGCCGCCCTGCTGCTGACCACGGCAATGCCCGCAGCCGCCGCGGCGGAAATGCGCCCGACGCTGAACTTTTACGGCGTGACCGGCCTGATCGACATGCCAAGCGCCGGAATGCAACCTGATGGCGACCTGTCGATTTCGGTTTCCAATTTCGGGCCGACCACGCGGGGCACGTTGACCTTCCAGATCTTGCCGCGGCTGCAAGGCAGTTTCCGGTATTCGGGGGTGCGCGATCTGGCGTTGGGCGGATTCGGGCCGGGTGAAACCTATTTTGACCGCAGCTTTGACGTGCGGTTCCGCCTGCTCGACGAAGGGCGCTGGTGGCCTGCGGTGGCCATCGGCCTGCAGGATTTCATCGGCACTGGCACCTTTGCCGGGGAATATGTGGTGGCCACCAAAACCTTCGGCGACCGGGTGAAAGTGACGGGCGGTCTGGGCTGGGGGCGGCTGGGCAGCTATGGCAGCTTTGCCACGGTGGGCAACCGGCCGGGGCCGGGTGTCGCGACAGGTGGCACGCCCAATCTGGGCCAGTGGTTCCGCGGGCCGGTGGCGCCGTTCGGCGGGGTCGAATGGCAGGTGAACGACCGGCTGGGGCTGAAGGTGGAGTATTCCTCGGATGCCTATGTGCTGGAGGACGGTCAGGGCCTGTTCAAACGGCG
>JAUXPG010000345.1 GCA_030683915.1 Gemmobacter sp. | reverse complement strand
ATCCGTGGTATCCGGGCGCCACAACGGGCCCGGGCCACCCGCCTTGCCCGCACGGGAAGGCCCCAACATCGCTCTGAAAGAGGATGCCATGCGTAACTTTGACCTTGCTCCGCTCTATCGTGCCACTGTCGGTTTTGACCGTATCGCCGACCTGATGGACCGCGCCCTTGTGGGCGACGCCGCCCCCACCTATCCGCCCTACAACATCGAAAAGACCGCCGAAAACAGCTATCGCATCTCCATCGCGGTGGCCGGGTTCGCGCCCGAGGACATGGCGGTCGAGGTGAAGGAAAACACGCTCCACATCACGGCCCGCAAGGCGCCCGAGGCCGAGACGACCCGCACCTACCTGCACCGCGGCATCGCCACTCGTGCGTTTGAGCGCAAGTTCGCGCTGGCCGATCATGTGAAGGTGACGGGCGCCAGCCACGAACATGGCATGCTGCACATTGATCTGGTGCGCGAAACGCCCGAGGCGCTGAAGCCCCGCCGGATCGAGATCGCCCGTGGCGGCGAGATCGAGGCGCAGGCCGTCACCGTCTGACACCGACAACGGCACCCAACGGACCGGGGGCGCGGGCAAACCGCGCCCCCTCGTCGTTCAGCGGGCCGCGACCATGACCCACAGGATGTCGCGCCCCGACACCGCCAGCGCCAGACCGATGTCGCGGTATTGCGGGTCGAACAGCGCGGCGCGGTGCGGGGGCGAGGCCTTCCACATCGCGCCGACCGCGGCGGGGTCAAGCCGCCGGGTGCGGGCAAGGTTTTCGTTGCCCGCCCGGAACGTATAGCCCGCCGCCTTCATCCGCTGGCCCAAGGTCGGGCCACCGGGGCGGGCGTGCGCGAAATACCCGCGCCCCGCCATGTCGCAGCCGTGCGCCCGCGCCGCCTGCCCCAGCGCAGGCGAAGGACGAAACGCAGGCAGGTTGACCGCCGCGCGTTCGGCGTTGATCCAGCGCAGCAGGGATTGGGCCGCCGCATCGGCCCCGGACGGGACCGCGCAGGCCGAAGCCGCGTGGCCCAGCATCAGCCATATCATCAGGATTCGGAACATCGCACTGTTGCCGCAAGGGCACTCCAGTTGTTGTCGGGCATCCATCCTATCGCAAAACGCCGCCCGCCGAAACCCGGCAGGACCGGGCTTGCATAGGGGGTGCTTTCGGGTAACGTCCCTTCATGATTGCGCGATCCGCCGCAAAAAGGAGCGACAGGTGAACATCGCAATGTGGTCTGGCCCGCGCAACCTGTCGACGGCGATGATGTATGCCTTTGCCGCACGGGGCGATTGCGCGGTGTGGGACGAGCCGTTCTATGCGGCATATCTGCGCGAAACGGGCATGGACCATCCCATGCGTGCCGAGATCATTGCCGCGCATGAGGCCGACCCGGCGCGCGTGGCCGCGGCCTGCGCCGCCGCCCCCGCAGGGGGTGAGCCGCTGTTTTACCAAAAGCACATGACGCTGCACATGATTGCGGGGTTTGACCGCAGCTTCATGCGCGCCTGTGCCAACGTGTTCCTGATCCGGCATCCGGCGCGGGTGGTGGCCTCCTACGCCAAAAAGCGCGAAGGGCCGACGTTGGCGGATATCGGATTCGTTCAGCAGGCCGAACTGTTCGACGAGGTGGCAGGCTGGCTGGGACGCGCGCCGCTGGTGATTGACAGCGCAGACATCCGTGCCGACCCGCGGGGCGCGTTGGGCCGGTTGTGCGCGGCGCTGGACATTCCCTTCACCGACCGCATGTTGCGCTGGCCTGCGGGGGCCAAGCCGTTTGACGGCTGCTGGGCGCCACATTGGTATGGCGCGGTGCATGCCTCGACCGGGTTTGAAGACCCCGAGGGCGCGCTGCCCGACCTGCCGCCCGCCTATGCCGCGCTGGCCGAACAGGCGATGCCGCATTACGACCGGCTCCGCGCACACGCGATCTGAGTGCCCCTTGACGGCGCAAAGCCGCCGGATCACGGTGCGGCGATTATGCGAGGAGACCGCACGTGACCCGCCCGACGCTGATGACACCCGTGCTGATTGCGGGTTGCGTGATCCTGATGCTGGGCTTTGCGGTCCGCGCATCGTTCGGGGTGTTCCAGATCCCCATTGCTGCCGAATTCGGCTGGGCGCGCAGCGAGTTTTCGCTGGCCATCGCCATCCAGAACCTGGCCTGGGGCATCGGGCAACCGGTGTTCGGCGCGGTGGCCGAACGGTTCGGGGACCGCCGCGCCATCGTGCTGGGGGCGCTGATGTATGCGGGCGGGCTGGTGCTGACCGCATTTGCCACCACGCCCTTTGCCATGCAGGCGCTGGAGGTGCTGGTCGGGTTCGGAATTGCCGGCACAGGGTTCGGGGTGATTTTGGCCGTGGTCGGCCGGGCCGCGGCGCCCGAGCATCGGTCGATGACGCTGGGCATTGCCACGGCAGCCGGATCGGCGGGTCAGGTGTTCGGCGCGCCGGTGGCGGAACTTCTGATGGGGGTCGTACCGTGGCAGACGGTGTTCGTGATCTTTGCCGCCGTCATCCTGTCGAGCCTGTTCGCGTTGCCGTTCCTGCGGTCGCCTGTCGTGGCCACCCGCGCGGAGCTGGAAGAGTCGCTGGGCACCGTGCTGGTGCGGGCGTTCAAGGACCCGACCTATTCGCTGATCTTTGTCGGCTTCTTTTCCTGCGGGTATCAGCTTGGCTTCATCACCGCACATTTCCCCGCCTTCGTGACCGAGATGTGCGGCGCGCCCGACGCCGGTGGGTTGCTGGCGGCCATCGGCATCACCACGTCGTCGGCACTGGGCGCGCTGGCGATTGCGGTGATCGGGTTGGCGAACATCGTCGGCACCATCACCGCCGGGTGGCTGGGTAAGCGTTTCACAAAGAAATACCTGCTGGCAGGCATCTACACCGCGCGCACCGTGGCGTCGGCGGCGTTCATCCTGATGCCGATCACACCGGCAACCGTGCTGGTCTATAGTTTGGTGATGGGGGGGCTTTGGCTGGCGACGGTGCCGCTGACCAGCGGGCTGGTCGCGCATATCTACGGCCTGCGGTACATGGCCACGCTTTATGGCTTCATCTTCCTCAGCCACCAGATCGGCGGGTTCATGGGCGTCTGGCTGGGCGGCAGGATGTATGATCTGACCGGCGATTACACGCTGGTGTGGTGGATCGGCGTCGGGGTCGGCGCGTTTTCGGCGATTGTGCATCTGCCGATACGCGAACGCCCCCACCCCGCAACCGTCGCGGCCTGATCGGTCAACCCGCCGCCTGCAGCGTGCGCAGCGCATCGTCGATATCGGCGGCGATGGCGGCGCGCAGCGCGGCAGCATCGCCCGTGCGGATCGCGGCCAGCGCGGCCTGATGCCGGTCGGCCCCCAGATGGGCGGGGGCCCGGTCGAACAGCAGGTGCATGTAGGCGCCGAATTGCATCCACAGGCTTTCGATCAGCGGGCACAGCACGGAACCCGGCACGGCGCGGTAGATGCCGAAGTGGAAGCGGTAGTTCAGGCGCATGTAGCCCGCCACATCCTGCGCCCGGATCGCCGCCGACAGCGCGGCGTCAACGCCATCAAGTGCCGCCACCGCCTCGCCATCAAGGTAGGGCAGGGCATCGGCGGCAGCTTCGGGTTCCAGCAACTGGCGGGCGCGCACGAGCGCGGTGAAGCGGTCGCGCCCCAGCGCGGGCACCGTCAGCCGCCGCGTCGCGCTGGCCTCCAGCCCGCCTGCG
>JAUXPG010000336.1 GCA_030683915.1 Gemmobacter sp. | reverse complement strand
AGTGGTTCGGCCGCAGGTCATATTTGCGCGCCACGTCGTTCACCGTCGCCCCGGCCGCCAGCGTCTCCGCCACGATCAGCGCTTTCACGCGATCCGGCCATCTCCGGTTCCTGTCGTCCGAGATCACGACACCCTGTCGCATGAGAAACTCTCTGGTAGTCTCCATGGAGAAACTCACCTCCTGTTGTCCAACAGGGTCGGTGTCTCAAATCTCAAGATCCAGCAGAAGGTGCCCGCCAGACACCGCTTACCCTATTATCACTCTCCCAGCAGATCGGTTACCGGGTTCTCGCTGATCTCGACATCGGCATAGTATTTTTGGGCCTGCACGGCTGAGCGGTGCAGCGACAGCTTCATGGCGGCCGCCAAGGGCGCGCCGTCGAGAGCGGCTTGAGTGAGGAACCCGGCACGCAGGCCGTGCGGTGTGGCGAAGTCCGCCGGCAGACCCGATAGGACCAACCGGTGTCGCAGAATCGTGCGCAGCGCATCCGAGGCAAGACGGCGGGGAAGGGGGCGGTCAGACAGGGAGATGGGACGAAACAGCGGGCCTTCTGTAATCTTGGTGACCTCCAGCCAATGCACCAGCGCGCGGGCGGCGCGGCCTTTCATCGGGAGACGTGGGGCTTGGTCCTTTTTCGTGGTCTTGGTCTCCAATAGCCGGATCCAAAGCAAGCCCTTGGCCTGGAAATCGTCGCGATCGATATCTTCGACGGTCAGAGCCGTCACCTCCGACCGCCGCCTGCCGCCGGATGCAAAAGCCAACATCAGCATGGCGCGGTCGCGGATACCGCGATGGCTGTCGTCACATGTAACAAGCAGCGCTTCCAGAATGTCGCGGGTCACTGGCTTGGGCGATTTCGGCACCCGGGGCCGGGCATTGGCGCGCCGAGCTTTCTGACGCGCCTGCTGCAGCAGAGGCGACGCGAACGGCGAGGGGAGATTTCGCATTCGGTGGAAGGCCTGCCAGCTTGCGATCCGTCGGTCCAGCGTAGCCGGAGAAGGGCAGGAAAGCTCTCGGCGCAACCCGATGGCGATCAACTCCATTGCCACATCCTGCGCCGGGCCGGGCTTTTCCCTGAGGTCTTGCGCATGATCGAGGATGAAACGCAGCGCCACCTTTTCATCCTCGGGCCAAGCCAGCGGCCTGCCGAACGAGGCCATCTTCCAAGCCGCAATATAGGCCAGATCCCGTTCCCATGCCCGCAGCGTATTGGTGGGCGTGCCGCGGCGGTACAGATCGGTCAGCGCCGCCTCATCCGCGTCGGAGAGTTGCGCATAAGCAGGCAGGGCAAGCGATCTCATGCCTGAACCTTGAGTATGTAAGCCGAAACTGGCATATGTAATGCTTGAATGCAGTTTGACTTGGAGCGCGCCATGCAAGAGTCCACCGTCACCATCAAGGGCCAGACCACCTTGCCAAGGGATGTCCGGCAGGCTTTGGGGCTGCATCCCGGCGACCGGGTGCGGTACATGATTCTGGACGGTGGCGAAGTGCGGATCGTGCGCAGTCGTCCAGTGATGGCTTTGGCAGGCCTGTTGGAGGGTCGGTCGCCGCACCGGGCGACACTTGAAGAGATCGAAGAGGCGATCGCTGAAGGCGCAGCGGAAGCGGGCATGCCGAAGTGATGACGGGCCTCGACACCAATGTCATTGTCCGGTTCCTGATGAAGGACGACGCAGACCAGGCGGCCCTGGCAACCAAGGTTTTCGCTGAGTTTACGAGTGCTGCACCCGGGTTTGTGTGCCGTGAGGTTCTGGTCGAACTGGTCTGGGTGTTGCAGAAGATCTATCGCTTGCCACGCACCGACATTGCTGACGCGATCGAGGGCCTGCTTGGCGCACGCGAGATCGTGGTTGAAGCAGCGGATCAGGTCGCTGTCGCGGTGGACCGTCTTCGTAAAGGCGGCGCTGGTTTTGCCGATCAGATGATCGCGCTGGCAGGGCAGGGGGCCGGGTGCGGCAAGACGGTCACCTTCGACCGCAAAGCGGCGGGCCTTCCCGGGATGGCGTTGCTCGGCGCTGTTTCCGACCATTGATCTGATGCACTTCTCACTGGTTTCTCGGGCCAGAATGCCCACTTTCTGCGCCAACTTCAACAGTCATGATAAGGCGGACTTATCGTGTGTAATGGGGTGCCAGACAGAAATAATCACTAGCATGCAAAAATGTATCTTTTTGCGTATTATGATCGTAGAATACCATTCTGTATGGTAACATCTGACATGCTCCGACACCTTGAACAGCGCCGACCCGACCTGAACCGCCAGCGCTTCTATGCCGTGGCGGTGGAGCAAGACCTGTTTGGCGACTGGCGCGTTCTGCGCCGTTGGGGTCGGATCGGAACGCACGGGCGCGGACTTGGCGAAGTCTTCGCAACCAGAGGCGCGGCCGAAGAGGCAGCGCTGCATCTGATCCGCACAAAGACCCGCCGGGGATATGAACCAGCAAGGCAGGGGGCATGACCCGCCCACTCCAGCCTGATCCAACAGTCAGCCTTGATGATGACGGGACTGATGAGGCGGAGCTTTGGTTTTTGCCAGGTCCGGTGGGCGATGAGGATGCCCTGCCCCCCGGGGCCTCGCCCTTGCCAACCGCACCCCGCCAAGCGCTGTTCGACATGGCTGACTGGCAGGCCGCACAAGAGCACGCGTCAAACGAGTTAGCCGTCCTCACACAGCTTTTTGGCGAACTGGACCTGCGCCTGCGGCTTGAGCCGGAAGGCCTTGGGCAGAGGCTTGCGTTGCGCGAGGCCGCTGATCTTTCGTGGTGGGTGGGCGACAGGATCAGTGTTGATCGGCTGTCCCTCTGGCACAGGCTGCGGCTTGGCTCAACGGATGACCCGGATCAGGCGCTCCCGCGTGCAGGATGGGCTCTGCGTCGGCTTTCGGGTGGATCTTCCCCCTCTCAAGGTCTGGCGCGCTTTCTGGAACGCACACAAACGGCTGAGACGGCAGGCCGGGAGAACTTTGGCGGCGCAGCTGCCGAGCTTGGCGCAACGCTCAGTCCCGATCTGGGCGCTGTGGAAGACCTCTCCCATCTGATGGTGGATGCCGCCGACCTTCATCCCGTGACCCAAGCCGCCATCGTCTTCTTCGCCTGGCGCCTCCTTGGCGCACCTCACACGCGGAATATGGAAGCCGCCGTTCTCGCGGCCCGTCATGCCGCTCAGATGGCACGGCGTCCCGGGCTTGGCGCGTTGTTTCTTCCCCTGGCTCAAGGCGGGCCGGGGGCGTTTCGGGGAGAGGGTCCGCCAGACCGCAAGTTTGCATCATGGGTCGCCGGGGCGACGCAGGCCACTCTTGCGGCCCTTCTGCATCTTGAACGGCTGGAAGCATGGCAGGTCAAGGCGCGCTCCGAGAGTGCCGATCTGTCGGGCCGTACGCCTGCGTTGCTCATCGACTGCCTGACGCGCTGGTCGCACGTTTCGGCCTCCCTTGCCGAGGCGGAAACCGGCGCATCCCGGGCCTCTTGCCAGCGCAACCTTGACCTGCTGACAGCCCGTGGTCTGCTGCGGGAAGTGACCGGTCAGGGTCGATACAGGGTCTGGACCGCGCGCCTGTGAAGAAGGTGCGTCCCTGAGATGGGTCGCCCTCCGGAGGTTTGGGTCGGGGTTAGCGCCACTTGCATCACACACCCCGCAAGAGAAGCGCTTTCGCTGCAATCGTCCTGACACTGTCACCATGGGCCCGATACGTAGACATGAGCCTGTCATCATGAAACAGAGTGCTCACGCCGTTGGCTGGGTCAGAACGCCAAAGATGCGATCTTCACCGAGCGATGCCAAAGATGACGCGCAAGGTCCGTCTCGTCTGACATGGGCGGTGCGCCCGTCTGATCCCATTTTCAGGGACGGTCCATTGTCCCGTATATAGTTCTAGTACTACTTGTGATCACTTTGATTTGTGATGATAAAGATCGAAAGTTGGCTAACAGCAAACATCAATGCAGTCCTTTTTTAGAACAGAGACTTAGGTAATGAAGCTTTTGGTCACGGGCGGTGCTGGATTCATTGGGTCTTCGGTTGTTCGGCTTGCTGTTGCGCGGGGGCATTCGATTGTGAATGTTGATGCGCTGACCTATGCAGCATGTCTGGACAACGTAGCGCCGGTTACAGGTTCGAACCTTTACAGTTTTGAGCAGGCTGACATCCGCGACCGTGCGGCGTTGGACCGGGTTTTTGCGACGCATCGCCCTGACGCCGTGATGCACTTGGCTGCCGAAAGTCATGTGGACCGCTCTATCGATGGCCCACGCGATTTCATTGAAACCAACATCACCGGCACCTTCAACATGCTTGAGGCTGCGCGCGCCTATTGGACGCAGGCGGGCACGCCCGAAGGCTTCCGCTTTCACCATATCTCGACCGATGAGGTGTTTGGCACCTTGGGCGCGACGGGCAAATTCACCGAAGACACACCCTATGCGCCCAACAGCCCCTATTCGGCATCAAAGGCGGCGTCAGACCATCTGGTGCGGGCCTGGCATGAAACCTACGGCCTGCCGGTGGTAATGACAAATTGTTCTAACAATTACGGCCCCTACCACTTCCCTGAAAAGCTGATCCCAGTGGTGATCCTGAACGCTTTGGCGGGCAAACCGATCCCGATTTACGGCAAGGGCGAGAATGTGCGTGATTGGCTGTTCGTCGAAGATCACGCCGATGCGCTGCTTTTGGTAGTGGAAAAGGGCGATGTTGGCCGCAGCTATAACATCGGCGGCGAAAATGAAGCGAAGAACATTGACATCGTCCGCACCATCTGCGCGCTGCTGGATGAGATGCACCCGGTGGGCGCGCCACATGACCGGCTGATCACTTTCGTCACCGACCGCCCCGGCCATGACCTGCGCTATGCAATTGAACCTGCACGAATTCGCGAAGAGCTTGGTTGGCGGCCCTCGGTCACGCTGGAAGAGGGCCTGCGCCGTACAGTGCGCTGGTATCTGGACAACGCGGCATGGTGGCAACCGTTGCAGGAGCGCCACGGTGTAGGCCAGCGGCTTGGGATCTCTGCCGCGACAGTGGGGCGGGCATGAGGCTATTGGTTTTTGGCCAATCCGGTCAGGGAGCACACGAACTGTCTCGTCGCTTGCCCACCGATGTGACGGCAACTTTCCTTGGCCGGGACCGTGCCGATCTGTCCAATCCCACCGCCTGTGCTGCAGCCATTGCCGAGCATGACGCCGA
>JAUXPG010000225.1 GCA_030683915.1 Gemmobacter sp. | reverse complement strand
GGGCTGCCCGACAAGGCGGTGTCCGAAGCCCGCGAACGGGTCAAGGCGGCGCTGAACGCGCTCGCGATCGGGCTGCCATCCAAGCGCGTCACCATCAACCTGTCGCCTGCCGACATGCCGAAAGAGGGCTCGCATTTTGACCTCGCGGTGGCGGTGGCGCTGCTGGCGGAACTGGACGTGATCCCCAAGGATGCCGCCGAAGGCGCGGTGGCCTTGGGGGAACTGGCGCTGGACGGGCGGCTGGTGCCGGTCTTGGGCGCGCTGCCTGCGGCCATGGCGGCAGCCGAGGCCGACAAGGCGCTGATCTGCCCGGCCGCCTGCGGCCCCGAGGCTGCATGGGTCGGCGCCGCAAACGTGCTGGGGGCAGGAACGCTGGGCGAGGTGCTGCGCCATTTCACCGGCCAGATCGCCCTGACCCCCGCGCAACCGGGCGAGGTGACACTGCCAACCAGCGCGCGCGACCTGCGCGATGTCAAAGGCCAGGAACGCGCCAAACGCGCCCTCGAAATCGCCGCTGCGGGCAGGCATCACCTGATGATGGTGGGCTCGCCCGGGTCGGGCAAGTCCATGCTGGCGGCCCGCATCCCCGGCATCCTGCCGCCCTTGTCGCCGGTCGAGGCGCTTGAAACCAGCATGATCCATTCGCTGGCCGGACTGCTGAGCGAAGGCGGCATTTCACGCGCGCGCCCGTTTCGCGAACCGCATCACACGGCTTCGATGGCGGCGATCATCGGCGGCGGGCGCGGGGCAAAACCGGGCGAGGTGTCGCTCGCCCACAACGGCGTGCTGTTTCTCGACGAATTGCCCGAATTCCCCCGCCCGGTGCTGGAAACTCTGCGCCAACCCATCGAGGCAGGCGAAGTGATGGTGGCCCGCGCCAATGCCCATGTGCACTACCCCTGCCGGTTCTTGCTGGTTGCGGCGGCAAACCCCTGCCGATGCGGCCATCTGGCCGACCCGGCCCGCGCCTGCGCGCGCGCGCCCGGCTGCGGCGATGATTATCTGGGCCGAATTTCCGGCCCGCTGATGGACAGGTTCGACCTGCGGCTGGAGGTGCCGCCGGTGGCCTTTACCGACCTCGATCTGCCCGCCTCCGGTGATTCGTCGGCAGATGTGGCAGCGCGGGTGGCTGCGGCGCGGGGCGTGCAGGCGCAGCGCTATGCGGGCCATTCGGGGGTCCGGGTGAATGCCGATGCCGAGGGCGCATTGCTCGAACAGGTGGCAACGCCCGATGCCGAGGGCAAGGCGCTGCTGATCCGGGCGGCAGAGCGGTTCGGACTGTCGGCACGCGGTTATCACCGGGTGCTGCGGGTCGCACGCACCATCGCCGATCTGGACGGCGCGGCCGATGTGCGCAAACCCCATGTGGCCGAGGCGATCGGCTACCGGCTGGTCACCGGCGCCCCGGCGTGATCAACGGCAAACCGCGCGGCGGCGCGCAGGGCTGCGCGCGCCTCGGGTATATACCCATCGAACATTTGCCAGACATGGGGCGCGCGCCGGATGTCCTGCAAGGTGACCGCACCGCCCGCCGCCTGCAACCGCGCGGCCATGCGCCGGGCATCGTCGAGCAGGATCTCGTCACTGCCCACCTGGATCAACACCGGGGGCGGGCTGTCAAACCGCGCGAACAGCGGCGAAAGCCGGGGGTCTGCAAGGTCGAGCGCACCCCGCACCAGCGCCACCGCCTCGGCCAGCCGTTCCGCCGGCAACAACGGATCGGTCCGGGCAAACTGACGCAGCGACGCCCCGCCAAGCGTAAGGTCCGTCCACGGCGAGAACGTGATCACGGCGGCAGGCCAAAGACCGCGTGCGCAGAGATCGGCGAGCAACGCCAAGGCCAGCCCGCCCCCCGCACTGTCACCGCCCAGCACGATCTGTCCGGGCGCCCAGCCTTGCGCGATCAGCCCAGCATGCGCGGCAACGGCATCCTCGAACGCCGCCGGGGCGGGATGTTCGGGCGCCTTGCGATAGTCCGGGGCAACCACCGCCAGCCGCGACAGGCGCGACAACCGCCCGAGCATTGCGGTGTGGGTTGCAGGCGCACCGGCCACATAAGCCCCGCCCTGAAACCACAAGATCACCGCGTCCTCCCGCACCGGCCCTGCGGTGATCCGATGGCCGATGGGTCCGGGCAGGCAAAGAAGAAAGGGCGGCGCAGGCAACAGCGCCGCGCCGCGCAGGAAATCACGTCGGGCAGCGCCGGGCTCCACAGTCCGCGCCAGACGCGGCCGGACGACCGCGCGCAGGAAAAGCCGCAGCCCCTCCAGCCGCAGGCTCACCCCTGCGCCGCGCGCCGCGCCTCGACGGCCTCCCAGATGCGGGCGGCGGTGTTGGTGCCATCGAACCGCTCAAGCTCCTGGATCCCGGTGGGCGAGGTCACGTTGATCTCGGTCAACCAGTCTCCGATCACGTCGATCCCGACAAAGATCTGCCCCTTTTCACGCAGCACCGGACCGATCCGCGCGCAAATCTCAAGGTCGCGCGGCGTCAGCCCCACCGGCTCGGGGCGCCCACCCGCATGCATGTTCGACCGTGTCTCCCCCGCCTGCGGCACCCGGTTGATCGCCCCGACCGCCTCGCCATCCACCAGAATCACCCGCTTGTCCCCCTTGGACACCGCAGGAAGGAATTTCTGCACGATCATCGGTTCGCGACTCATGCCGGTGAACATTTCGTAAAGCGAGGCAAGATTGCGGTCATTGGCATCCAGCCGAAACACACCCGCCCCGCCGTTGCCGTAGAGCGGCTTGAGGATGATGTCGCCATGCCGGTGCTTGAATTCCCGGATCGTCGCCAGGTCGCGGGCGATGGTCGTCGGCGGCGTCAGGTCGGGAAACCGCAGCACCAACAGCTTTTCGGGGCTGTTGCGCACCCAGAACGGGTCATTCACCACCAGCGTCCGCGGGTGGATCATCTCGAGGATATGCGTCGTGGTGATGTAGCCCATGTCAAAGGGCGGGTCCTGCCGCAACCAGACCACATCGAAATCGGCCAGATCAACCTCGGTTTCGGGTCCATAGCTCACATGGTCCCCCTTGACGCGGCGCAGTTCCACCGGCCAGCCCCGCGCGGTCACCCGACCTTCTGAATAGGCCAGCCTGTCGGGCGTATAGAAGAACAGCGAATGCCCGCGTGCCTGCGCTTCCAGACCAATGCGGAAGGTGCTGTCCGCATCAATGTTGACCGACCCGATCGGGTCCATCTGCAACGCCACCTTCATCGCTGTCCTCCGCGCTTGCTGCTCCCCTAGATGGCCCAGCGCGCCGTCCGATGCAAGGAAGGCTCAGGCCCAAGCGTTCTGCCGAATCTCCACACGCCCCATGGCATCAACCAACGCAACGTCGAACCGCACGTCGGTCAGCCCGCGCCGCGGCTCGCCATCGAGAAACTCCTGCGCAGCCGCGCAGATGCGCTGCACTTGCCGCCAGCCAAGCCGTTCCGCCGCCTGTGCGTGGGTTGCCGCCTTCTTGACCTCGACAAACACCACGGTATCGCCTTCACGGGCGATCAGGTCGATCTCGCCCCACGTCCCCCGCCAGCGCCGCGCCGCAATCTGGCGCCCCTCAGCTTCATACTGGCGCTCCACGGCGCCTTCAGCCGCAAGCCCCGACAGATGTCCGACCAGTCCGCCCATTCCTACCCCCGTTCCGCCAGCTGCAAGGCCAGTTGATACGCATCGCGCCGCGGCATCCCGAATCGGGTCGCGATTTCAACCGCCACGTCCTTTACCCGTGCACCGGGCACCGCCAACGCCGCCCGGACCGCCTGTTCCACATCTGCCGCATCCACGACAGTTTCGCCCGGCCGGTCGACCACGACCACGATTTCCCCGCGCAGGTCCTGCCCGGCGAAGCGCCCGGCAAGTTCGGCCAATGTTCCGCGCGTCACCTCTTCGAATCGCTTGGTCAGTTCGCGGCAGACTGCCGCCTCCCTCTCGCCCCCCAGACATTCCACCATTTCCCCTAACAAACGGCTAACGCGTTTCGGGCTGTCGTAGATCACCAGCGTCGCAGGGATCACCGCCAGTTCTTTCAGCCAACTCGCTCGGGCGCCGCCTGCGGCCGGAGGAAACCCGGCGAAAAGGAAGCGATCGGTGGGCAGCCCCGCCACGCTGAGCGCAGCCAGCACCGCCGAGGCTCCGGGGGCGGCAAGCACCCGGTGGCCGGCGTCCATCACGGCACGGGCAAGCTTCATGCCCGGATCGGCCACCAGCGGCGTTCCCGCTTCGGACGCGTAGGCGACCGATTTGCCCTCTGCCAACGCGGCCAGCAGGCGCGGGCGCGCGATCTCGCCGTTGTGATCGTGATAGGGAACCAGCGGGCGCCCCCCCAGCGGGATGCCGTGGATTTCCATCAGATGCCGCAGGGTGCGGGTATCCTCGGCGGCCAGCACATCGGCCCCGGCCAGAATATCCAGCGCCCGCAACGTGATGTCGCGTGCCGCGCCGATGGGGGTGGCGACAAGGTGCAGGCCGGGCTCGGGGCGTCGGGGCCCGGCGGCGTGGATCGGCGGATCGGCGTCTGTCATGGGATTCCGTTGCCTGAGGCAAGTTTACTTCGCGGTGTGAAACCCTTAGGCTCGGGGGACCGACCGCATAACCCCGGGGGAGTGATGATGATTGCCGTTTTGCAACGCGCCCGCAAGTCGCTGGCCAACCTGGGTCTTGTCCTGACCGCGTTTGTCCTTGCAGCCTGCGAGCCGATAAGCACCGGCAGGCCCGGCCCTGCCATCGATCCGAACGCTGCCGTTCCGGTGGCGCTGATGGTGCCCGGTGCCTCGGGGTCCGCGACGGATCAACTGTTGGCACGGTCGCTTGAAAACGCCGCGCGTCTGGCAATCGCGGATCTTGGCGGGGTCCGCATTGACCTGCGGGTTTACCAGACGGCGGGTCAACCCGGACAGGCCGGCGCCATCGCGCAGCGCGCGGTTGCCGAAGGCGCCCGCATCATCCTTGGCCCGGTCTTCGCGCAAGAGGCCAACGCGGCAGGGGTCGCTGTTGCGGCGCAGGGCGTCAACCTTCTGAGCTTCTCCAACAATGCCGACATTGCCGGGGCCAACGTCTTTGTTCTGGGGCCGACGTTTGAAAACACGGCCCGCCGTCTGGTGCGCTACGCCGCAAGTCAGGGGCAGCGCCGTGTGATGATCGTGCACGACCGCACCCCCGCGGGCGAAGCGGGGCGCGCGGCAATTGCGCGGGCGATTGCAGGCTCCGGCTCGACCCTGGCCGCCACTGCGGGGTATGAGTTCTCGCAAAACGGCGTGGTTCAGGCCGCGCCGCAGATTTCCGCCACCGCGCGCGGTGCGGGGGCCGATGCGTTGTTCTTCACTGCCGACACCGCCGGTTCGCTGCCGCTGATCACCCAGATGCTGCGCGATCAGGGGCTGACGCCCGCACAGGCGCGGTATCTTGGCCTTACCCGCTGGGACATTCCGCAGGCCACGCTGGCCTTGCCCGGCGTGCAGGGCGGCTGGTTCGCCATGCCCGACCCGGGACCTTTCCAGGCGTTCCAGGCACGGTATCAGGCCGCTTACGGCGAGGTGCCGCACCCGATCGCCGGGCTTGCGTATGATGGCATCGCCGCCGTGGGCGCGCTGGTGCGGTCGGGACGGAGCGATGCGCTGTCACATGCGGCGCTGACGCAGACGTCAGGCTTTGCGGGGGTCAGCGGCACATTCCGTCTGCGGCCGGACGGCACGAATGAACGTGCCCTTGCCATCGCCGAGATCCGCAACAGACAGGTGGTCGTGATTGATCCTGCCCCCAGAAGCTTCGGCGGCGCCGGGTTCTGACCCGGCCCCTGTCCTTGTGCTCTCCGACGATGCCGAGTGTCCCGCAGACCGGCTGATCGACCGTGCCGCGCTGCGGGCGGCCATTGCCGCAGATATTGCCAGCGCTGCGCCGGACACCGATGCGCGGGCCCTGCGCGGCCTTGCCGTGCAGCGGCTGGCCGCCGCGCAGGCCACCGGCAACGCCCGACTGGCCGAAGCGTTCCGCGCGAGCCCGCTTGCGGCCCGCGGACTGGTCCGGGCGCAATCGCTGCTTACAGACCTGCTGGTGTCGGCCAGCGTCGAGGTGGCGACCACCCTTTTGCACCCGCGCCCCAACCCGACCGAAGCCGAGCGGTTGGCGGTTCTGGCCGTCGGCGGCTATGGCCGCGCCGAAATGGCCCCGCATTCCGATGTGGACCTGCTGTTCCTGACCCCGTGGAAGATCACACCCTGGGCGGAAAGCGTGGTGGAATCGGTGCTTTACATGCTGTGGGACCTGCGGCTCAAGGTCGGCCACGCCACCCGCACCCTGCGGGATTGCCTCCGCCTTGCGCGCGAGGACATGACCATCCGCACCGCGCTCTTGGAAAAGCGGTTCATCACGGGCGACAGCGCCCTGGCCGACACCCTGCGCCGCGATCTCCGGCAGGACCTGTTCACCGGCACCGCGCCCGAGTTCATCGAGGCCAAGTTGGCCGAACGCGCCGACCGTCACCGCAAGCAGGGCGGCCAGCGCTATGTGCTGGAACCCAATGTCAAGGAAGGCAAAGGCGGCTTGCGCGACCTGCAGACGCTCTACTGGATCGGCAAGTATCTGCACGGCTCGGAAAGCGCGGCGGGGCTGGTGCAGCACGGATTGTTTTCGCCCGAGGAATACTACCGCTTCCGCAAGGCCGAGACCTTTCTCTGGGCGGTGCGCTGTCATCTGCATTACATCGCCGGGCGTGCGATGGACCAGCTGACCTTTGATCTGCAGGTCGAGGTGGCCGAACGCATGGGCTATCTCGACACCGAAGGCCGCCGCGCGGTGGAATACTTCATGCAGGATTACTTCCGCCATGCGACGCGCGTGGGCGAGTTGACCCGCATCTTCCTGACCGCGCTGGAGGCCCGTCACGTCAAGAAGGCGCCGCTGCTGGAGGGGCTGTTCACCCGCCGCCGCAAGGTGCGGCCCGGCTTTCGCATCCTGCACAACCGCCTGACGGTCGAAGACCCCGCCGTCTTTGTCCGCGACAAGCTGAACCTGCTGCGGCTGTTTGACGAAGGGCTGCGGACCGGGCTGCTCATCCACCCCGATGCGATGCGCCTGACCGCCGCCAACCTGCACCTGATCGACGACGGCATGCGCGCCGACCCCGAGGCGCAGCGCATCTTCCTTGACCTGATGCTGAAGCATGGCAACCCGGAACGCGCGCTGCGGCGCATGAACGAACTGGGCGTGCTGGCCGCCTTCATCCCCGAATTCGAGCCCATCGTGGCGATGATGCAGTTCAACGTCTATCACCACTATACGGTGGACGAACACATCATCCAGTGCATCAGCGTGCTGGACCAGATCGAACGCGGCACGCTGGTCGAGGAATTGCCGATCTCCTCCACCATCCTCAAGGCGGGGATCAACCGCAAGGTGCTGTATGTCGCGCTGCTGCTGCATGACATCGGCAAGGGCCGCCCCGAGGATCATTCCGTGCTGGGGGCCCAGATCGCACGCCGCGTGGCGCCCCGGCTGGGCCTGTCGGCCGAGGACAGTGAAACCGTGGAATGGCTGGTCCGGCATCATCTGCTGATGTCGGATGTGGCCCAGAAACGCGATATCGCCGACCCGCGCACCGTGCGCGGATTTGCCCGCATGGTGACCAGCCGCAGGCGGCTCGACCTGCTGACGGTTCTGACGGTATGCGACATCCGCGGTGTCGGCCCGACCACATGGAACAACTGGAAGGCAATGCTGCTGCGCCAGCTTTACCGCGACACCGCCGACGCGCTGGACAACGGGCTAGAAGCCGTCAGCCGGTCACTGCGCGAGGACGAGGCCAAGCGCGCCTTGCGTGATGCGCTGCCCGACTGGCCGCGCGCGAGCCTCAAGGCCGAAACCGACCGCCATTATGGCCCCTACTGGCAGGGGCTGCCCACGGAAACCCACGCGGTCTTTGCCCGCCTGCTCAGCGGCATCGGCCCCGGCGAGGTGCGGATCGACCTTCACCCCGAAGACGCCCGTGATGCCACCCGCGCGGCCTTTGTCCTCGAAGACCATCCCGGCATCTTTTCGCGCCTTGCAGGCGCACTGGCGCTGGTCGGCGCCAATGTCGTCGACGCACGGACCTACACCTCGAAGGATGGCTATGCCACGGCGGTGTTCTGGGTGCAGGATGCTGATGGCCACCCCTACGAGGTCGCGCGCCTGCCCCGCCTGCGCACCATGATCGAAAAGACCCTGCGCGGCGAAGTGGTCGCGCGTGAGGCGCTCAAGGACCGCGACAAGGTCAAGAAACGCGAACGCGCCTTCCGGTTTCCGACCACGATCACCTTCGACAACGAAGGCTCCGACATCTACACCATCGTCGAAGTCGATACCCGCGACCGGCCCGGCCTGCTTTATGACCTGACGCGCACGCTGGCGGCCAACAACATCTATATCGCCAGCGCGGTGATCGCGACCTTCGGCGCGCAGGTGGTCGACACCTTCTATGTGAAGGACATGTTCGGCCTGAAGCTGCACACCAAAGCCAAGCAGGAGGCGCTGGAGCGCAAGCTGCGCAAGGCCATCGACGACGGTGCCGAACGGGCGCGCCAGGGATGAAACCCGTCCGACTGATCCGTTCGGCCCTGGTGGTGGGCAGCTGGACCCTTGTGTCGCGCGGCGCAGGCTTTGCCCGCGACGTGATGATCGCGGCCTATCTGGGCGCGGGCCCGGTGGCCGAGGCGTTCCTGATCGCCTTTTCGCTGCCCAACATGTTCCGCCGCTTCTTTGCCGAAGGCGCCTTCAACATGGCCTTCGTCCCGATGTTTGCCAAAAAGCTCGAAAGCGGCGACGATCCGCGCGGCTTTGCCCGCGACGCCTTCAGCGGCATGGCATGGCTGTTGCTGGTGTTTTCGGTGCTGGGCACGCTGGCCATGCCGTGGCTTGTCTGGGCGATGGCAGCCGGGTTCGCCGGGGATGAACGCTTCGACCTTGCGGTGCTGTTTGGCCGCATCGGGTTCAGCTACATCCTGTTCATCAGCCTTGTGGCCCTTTTGTCGGGCGTGCTCAACGCCTTTGGCCGCTTCACCGAGGCGTCCTTCGTGCCGGTCTTGATGAACCTGATGTTCATTGCCGCCATGCTGCTGGCCGACCGCTTTGGCTGGGACATGGGGCTGACGCTGGCCTGGACCGTGCCGGTGACCGGCGTGGCGCAGCTGGCGTTCACATGGTGGGCGGCGGCGCGGGTGGGCTTTGTGCTTTGGCCGGGGCGCCCTCGGCTGACGCCGGACCTCAAGCGCCTTGCCATCATCGCCGCCCCTGCCATGCTGGCCGGGGGCGTGGTGCAGGTCAACCTTCTGGTGGGTCGTCAGGTCGCAAGCTTCACCGAAGGCGCGGTGGCTTGGCTCAGCTACGCCGACCGGCTGTATCAACTGCCGCTTGGCGTGGTCGGCATCGCCATCGGCACGGTGCTGCTGCCCGACCTCTCGCGCCGCCTGCGCGCAGGCGACGCCGACGGCGGGCGCAATTCGTTCAACCGCGCCACCGAATTCGCGCTGGCGCTGACCTTGCCCGCCGCGCTTGCGCTGGTGGTCATCGCGCTGCCGCTGATCGACGTGCTGTTCGGACGCGGGGAATTCGGCCCCGACGATGTGGCGCGCACCGCGCTTGCGCTGGCGATCTATGGCCTCGGCCTGCCCGCCTTTGTGCTGCAAAAGACGCTGCAACCGCTTTACTACGCGCGCGAAGACACCCGCCGCCCGTTTCTTTATGCGCTGACGGCGATGCTGGCCAATGCGGCCATCGCCATCGGGCTGCTGCCGTTCATCGGCTTTGCGGCGGCGGCGCTGGCCACAACGGTATCGGGGTGGTTCATGCTGCTGCAACTGTGGCTCGGCACCCGCGCCATGGGTCCCGAGGCCCGCGCCGATGCCCGCCTGCGCGCCCGCATCTGGCGCATCGCGCTGTCGGCGGCGGCCATGGGGGGTGTGCTCTGGGTTGGACAGGTGGCACTCGGCCCGGCACTTGGCCTGCCGGGGTGGCGTTATCTGGCGCTGGCCGCGCTGGTCGGCATGGGCATCGTCACCTACTTCGGCACCGGCTTTCTGACGGGCGCCTTCGCCATGGCCGATCTCCGCTCTGCCCTGCGCCGGACCCGCTGATCTTCGCGCCGACCCAAATATCCTCGGGGGTTTTCAAGGGGGCAGACAGCCCCCTTGAGGGGTCAGCAGTTCGGCACGTTCACCGCCAGCCCGCCGAGCGAGGTTTCCTTGTATTTCTCGTGCATGTCATGGCCGGTCTGGCGCATTGTCTCGATACAGGCATCGAGGCTGACCAGATGCACCCCGTCGCCCCGCAGCGCAAGGGACGCCGCCGACACCGCCTTGATCGCGCCAAGGCCGTTGCGTTCGATGCACGGCACCTGCACCAGCCCCTTCACCGGATCGCAGGTCATGCCCAAGTGATGCTCCAGCGCGATTTCGGCGGCGTTTTCCACCTGCATCGGCGTGCCGCCCAACACGGCGGCCAGCCCCGCTGCCGCCATCGCCGCGGCCGACCCCACCTCGGCCTGGCAGCCACATTCGGCGCCGGAAATGCTGGCGTTGTGCTTGCACAGCCCCCCGATTGCAGCCGCAGTCAACAGAAACTCCCCGACGCGCGCGGGTGAGGCGCCCGGCACATGGTCCAGCCAATAGCGGATCACAGCCGGCACCACGCCCGCCGCGCCATTGGTCGGCGCAGTCACCACCTGCCCTCCGGCGGCGTTTTCCTCGTTCACCGCCATCGCATACAGGCTCATCCAGTCGTTGATGACATGCGGCGGTGTCAGGTTCAGCCCGCGTTCGGCCAACAGCGCCTGATGGATGCCCCGCGCGCGGCGGCGCACCTTCAGCCCGCCCGGCAAAATGCCTTCGCCTTCCATCCCGCGCGAGATGCAGGCGTTCATCACCTCCCATATCCGCGCAAGCCCACGGTCCACCTCTGCCGCCGGGCGCACCGCCAGTTCGTTGGCCCGCTTCATCGCGGCAATCGACAGGCCCGACCCCTGCGCCATGTCCAGCATCTGTGCCGCCGTCTCGAAGGGGTAGGGCACCGCCACCTTGGCCTTGCCCGCCTCGCCCGCCTGCAGTTCCGGCGCGCTCAGCACAAAGCCGCCGCCGATGGAATAATAGGTTTCCTGCAAGATCACGTCGCCCTGCGCGTCCAGCCCACGCAGGATCATGCCGTTGGCTTGCCCCGGCAGGGCCGGGCCATAGTCGAACACCAGATCGCGGGCGGGGTCAAAGGCCAAGGCGCCCAGACCCGGCGCCTTGATCACTTTCGCGGCCCGGATCGCCGCGAGCGCGGCCTCGGCCCGGTCATGGTCATAGGTATCTGGCAGAAAGCCGGCAAGCCCAAGGATCGTGGCCCGGTCGGTCGCATGGCCCACCCCGGTGAACGCAAGCGACCCGTGCAACGATGCCCGCAGCCCGTGAAAGTGGAACGGCGAGGCCCGCATCGCCTCCAGAAATCGCGCGCCCGCCACCATCGGCCCCATGGTGTGACTGGAGGATGGGCCGATCCCCACCTTGAACATCTCGAACACCGACAGGAACATCCGCACGCCTCCATCCACTCTGGGGCGAATGTGGCCCCAAACCGGCGGCTGTCCATGGCCGGAAGCGACATGGCACGCCGTTCCGCGCCATTTGACACGGCCAAGGCCCGGCGTGGCGCTACCAGCGCCCGCCCAGAATGGTGCCCAGAACCTCGTTGAGGATGCGCTGCGCCAGATCGGGGTCCTGCCCCGGCGGGGGCGGCGCGCCTTGCGGCACCGCGTCGGAGGACGCTCCGACCGACCCGCCCGACACCTGCGGCGGCAGGCGGGGTTCGGGCATCCTTGCAGGCAGCGGGCGGGCGGGCAGCCCTTCATGAACGCGTATCATGACCTCTTTCCAGATTTCGGCAGGCAATCCGCCCCCGGTCACCCCGGTCAGGGGTGTGTTGTCGTCATATCCCAGCCAGACGCCGGTGACGTAATCGGCGGTGAAGCCCACGAACCACGCATCCCGTGCCGCCTGGGTCGTGCCGGTCTTGCCGGCCGCCTGCCGACCGGGCAGTTTTGCCCGCGTGCCGGTGCCACCGTCGATCACCTGCATCAACATGCCGGTCAGATACTGCGCCGCATCCTCGCGGATCACCCGTTCGCCGATACCACCGGACCGGGTGATCAGCGGGGTCCTTTCCCCGGTCAACCGCAGTTCCAGCAACCCATAGGGGCGCACCGACGACCCGCCGTTCAGGATGCCCGCATAGGCGCCCGTCATTTCCACCAGCGTCGCTTCGGACACACCCAGCGCCAGGGCGGGTCCCTGCGCCAGATCTGAGACGATGCCGAAATTCTCGGCCACCTGCCGCACGGCTTCGCGGCCCACGGCCTCCGAGACACGGACGGCAGGGATGTTCAGCGATTGCTTCAATGCCTCGGTCAGCGTGACCAGTCCCTTGAAATCCTTGGTATAGTTCTGCGGCGACCACGGCCCGGACCCCGGAATGCGGATGGTAAGGGGGCTGTCTTCCACAAAATCGGCAGGCGACCAGCCCATGTCCAGCGCGGCGGCATAGACAAAGGGCTTGAACGCGCTGCCGGTCTGACGCCGTGCCTGCGTCGCGCGGTTGAAGGCGCCCGGCGCCGCAGGTTGGCGCCCGCCCACCATGGCGCGCACCGCCCCGTCCGCCGACATCACCACCACCGCCGCCTGCGCCTTGGACCCGTCGCGCACCTTGGTTTCGAACACATAGGTCAGCGCGGTTTCCGCCGCCCGCTGCAAATGCTGGTCCAGCGTGGTGTGGATGATCACATCCTCGGTCGTGGCGCGGCTCAGGAACGGCGGCACGGTTTCCATCACCCAGTCGGCGAAAAACCCGCCCGCGCGCTGCGATGCCGCCGCCGTCAGCGTGGCAGGATTGGCCCGCGCCTCGGCCAGTTCGGCATTGGTCAGATACCCCTGTTCGTGCATCAACCGCAGCACCACCGCCGCGCGATCCTGCGCGCGCTTGAGGTTGCCGGTCGGCGCGAAATACGACGGTGCCACCAACAGGCCCGCCAGCATGGCCGCCTGCGCCGGAGTCACCTTGGCCGCCGAAGTGCCGAAATACCGCTGCGCCGCCGCCTCGAACCCGCGCGCCCCCGCGCCCAGATAGGCGCGGTTCAGATAGATCGTCAGGATGTCGTCCTTGGTGTACTTCCACTCCATCGCAAAGGCGAAGGGCAGTTCCTTGAGCTTGCGCGTGATCGATCCCTTGCGGCAGTCGGCCTCGTACTCGGCCTCGGTCTTCCAGCGCGTCGGGTCGTATTGCACGCCAAGGCACAGCAGTTTTGCCACCTGTTGCGTCAGCGTGGACCCGCCGTTGCCCTGCAACGCCCCGCGCCCTTCGGTCAGGTTGATGCGGATCGCGCTGGCGATGCCCCGCGGCGACACACCGAAATGGCCGTAGAACCGCTTGTCCTCGGTCGCCACCACCGCGTTGCGCAGATGGCGCGACACGTCCTTGGCCGCAATCGTGCCGCCAAAGGTTTCGCCGCGCCAGGCAAAGACCTCGCCCTCGTGGTCAAGCATGGTGACCGATCCACGTTGCCGACCGTCCAGCAGGGCAGACAGGTCAGGCAACTGGGAATGGAAATAGGCCGAAGCCCCCACCACGATCAGCGCAACAACCGCCGTCACGCGCCAGACCGTGCCCCAGATCATCCGCCAGATCCAGCGCACCAGCGCGCCGATGGCGCCCAGCACCCCGCCCCGCCGCCTGGGTGGGCGCGGGGTTTTGGGCGCAGACGTGCGACCGGGCGGCGCCTTGCGCGCGCCGCCACTCCGGCGTACCGCAACCAGCGGTGCCTTGCCCGTTCCTTTTCTGGTCATCGTGCCTGTCCGCCCATTCGGGCCATTGCTGTGTTGGCACCTTACTACCCCGGATTGTGCCGCCTGCGAAGAGGAAAGCCAAACCGATTCGCGTCAGTTGATCGCCCAAATTTTAGGCAACGCCTGCAAATTGTGCAAAACAGTTGCCTGATTGCGGATTCCCGCCGCCGCAACTGCCCCTCGCCGATTGTGCTGCACCTGCAAACTACCCTGTTCTTCAGGTCAGACGGGCCCGCCTTGGGCCACCTGCCAGAAGAAGGGGATCGACGTGAAACTCATCATAGCAGCGATCAAGCCGTTCAAGCTCGAGGAGGTCCGCGAAGCGCTGACCGCCATCGGCGTGCGCGGCATGATGGTGACCGAGATCAAGGGCTTCGGCACCCAGTCCGGCCACACCGTAATCTACCGCGGCGCCGAATACGCGGTGAACTTTGTGCCCAAGGTGAAACTCGAACTCGTGGTCGGTGACACCATGGCCGATCAGGTGGTCGACACCATCCGCCGCACCGCCACGACCGGCAAGATCGGCGACGGCAAGATCT
>JAUXPG010000175.1 GCA_030683915.1 Gemmobacter sp. | reverse complement strand
GACCTGTTCCAGCTGGCGCCCGCGCCGCCGCGACGTTGAATGACGTGCGGACAAGGGGGGCTCACCCCCCCTTGCCTGTCGGGGTCAGGGCTTCTTTGCAAGGGCCAACAAGGCTTCGGCCAGTTGCAGGGCTTGATCGGGCCAAAGGCCCGGGGGGCGCGGATGCGGCCCGCCCGGTCGGCATGTCAGCACCGCGTTTTGCCAGCGCAGAGGGAGGGCGCCCCTGCCCTGCGCCGCCCCGATCAGCGCGCCGCAGATCGCGGCGTTGGTGTCGGTGTCGCCGCCTGCAGCAACCGTGTCGATCAGCGCGGCTTCCAGCGTGTGACCGGCCAACAGGTGATGGAACGCGTTTTGTAGCGCGATCAGCACCCAGCCCATATTGCGCTGAACGTCAGCCGGTGGTGCGCTATGGGCGGCCCGCAGGCAGGCGCGCACCGCGGGATCTGTGGCATTCGCTTCGGCCACCGCAGCCATCGTTGCCGCATCGGCCCCGGCGAGTCCCACCGCAACCGCCGCGGCAAAGGCGGCCGAGGCCGCACGGCAGACCGCGCTTGGATGCGTCAGCCGCGCATCCGCCTGCGCCCACTGCGCCGCGCGGGCGGGATCACCGGCACAGGCGATGCCAATCGGCGCTACCCGCATCAACGCACCATTGGCCTGGCTCTCCGACACCGCCCTGCCCCCTCGCGCCAGCGCCGCAAGCCCAGCGGAGGTGGTGGATCCGATGTCGAACGGCCCCGACCGGCCCCACCCGACATAGGCCGCCGCTGTGGCCCCAGCGTCAAACCCGCCTTTGGCCACAAGCGCCCCGGCCAGCGACAGGGCCATTTCACCATCATCGGTGGGCTGACCTGCGATAAGGTTCCATGTGCCGCCATCGACCAGATCGCGCGGCCCGCCCGGATGGCGCCTGGCGATGTCGGCGGCGGTCTGGAATTCGACCTGCGACCCCAGCGCGTCGCCCGCCAGAAGCCCCAGAAGACAACCCTGCGCCCGGCTGAGGCGGGCCGCATCCGCCACGCGGGCCTTTGGCAAGGCCGGTCGGACGGGGTTGGCAAGGTGACGCGGCGGACAGGCCAGAAGCCGCGCCACGACTTCGGCCCGTCCTCCGATAATTCCGCAAAAGCTGTTGTGTTGCAGATCGACAGATATCCCATGCAGGTCGACAGCGACCTTGCCCGCCCCTTTCAACAAAGCGAGCCCGCCCGCAATGTCCCACGCGGCGAGCGACCGGGTGTGGCTGGTCGCGGCGTCAACCAGACCCACCGCTGCCAGTGCCAGCCGAAAGGCCGGGCTGGGCAGCACCAGTGCGCGCAGACCTTTTGCTGCGATAAGGCCAGAGCGGCCCACAGCCACCACCGCCTCGGCGAAGCCCGGCTCTGGCGCTACCGGGCGGCCATTGTGGGAGATCTCCGCGCCTTCAGCCCATGAGATCATCTCGCCGCCGTCATCGGGCCAAAGCGGCGCGTGCACCACCCCCAGCACCGGGTCGCCCTGCCGCAGCAAGGCCACCGAAACCGCCGATCCGCGCGCGCCGGCCAGAAAGTCGGAGGTTCCATCCTGCGGATCAACCACCCATTCCCAGCCGTTGGCGCCGGGCTGGGCCGGGGTTTCCTCACCGCGCCAGCCGCAGGGCATCAGCGCCAGAAGCTGCGCTTTCAGTCGAAGCTCCACTTCGGTGTCAATGGCGGCTTTGCTGGCTGATCCGCGTGGGCCACCCGGCCGGTGGAACTCGGCCCGGATCATCGCGCCAGCCTCGGCGACGGCGGCAAGAACATGGGGCAGCACTGTGGCGGGGGTAAACTCGGTCTGGATCATGGCACCCTCTTCTGGTTCGATGCGAAACAGGATGCCACGCGGTAACGACGTGGGCGGAAAGCTCGGATTTTTCCGCAACCGGGGGATTGGATGCCTGACGCGATCGGCTTTTACTGGACATTGCCCGTGCCGTGGGCGGGCTTCACCGCGCTATCCGCCGACGTGGATGAGGCGGCCAAGCAAAGCCGCACCATCCGGTATCAGCGTGACCTGATCCGACACTACGCCAAGGACAACGGTTTGACCTTGGTGCATGAGGCGGTGTTCCTGGAGATCGAACCTGATCGGGGCAGCAAGGCCATCATGGATGGCTTGCGAAAGGTTGCCCCGATCGCCCGAAAACATGGCGCGCAGGTCCTGGTGGTCGATTTCGCGGCGGTGCAAAACTGGCGCGGGCATCAACCGCTGCACGAGATCGCGGCCACGCTGAACCTGAGGCTGCAAAGCGTGTACCCGGATGAGATTGCCCAAGGCCCCGATACCTTCGACCCATCGGCGCATTTCGCCGACTGGCGCAGGCGGCAGGCCGAATGGAGCGCGGGCAAGTCCGCGCGCCTGGGCGCCGCCCTTGCCCGCGCAGCAGAGCTGCGGGCGCAAGGCGCCAGCTTTGCCAAGAGCGCCGCCGCACTGAACGCCGAGGGCCTGCAAAGCCCAAGCGGCAAGCAATGGTCCGCCGACAATCTCCGCAAGGCAATGGCGCCCAAAACTTAAGTCAGAGCCTCGACTTGGGGGCGTGCTTGGATACGGGGCGTTGCGGCCAGCGTCACTGTCGGGCAGGCTGCTGCGGGACCAATGAAAGACCTGTGCGCGATGGGCAAGAAGACGCTGAACGCCGAAAATCTTGAAACCCTGGGGGCCGGGCGGCTGGCTGCCCTGGTCATGGACCTTGTGCAGGGCAACGCGGCCTTGCAGCGCCGGGCGCGGATGGAATTGAGCGCGGCGCAGGGACCCAAGGACATCGCGGCCGACCTGCGCAAGCGCTTTGCCTCGCTTCGACGCTCCACCAGCTATGTCGATTGGCGCAAGCAAAAGGCCTTCGTCAAGGATCTGGCCAGCCTGCTTGCGATGATTCAAACCGGGGTCGCGCCGCAGGATGCGGACGAGGCGTTTGATCTGGCGTGGTCGTTCCTGCAACTGGCGCCGTCCATCCATGCGCGCACCGATGACAGCAACGGCGCGATCGGGGACGTGATGCGCGAGGCGATGGGCGTGATCGCCGCGCTGGCCCCAAGGATATCTGCCAATCCCACGGTGCTGGCCGAGCGTATCCTCGATGCGGTGGCCGAGGCGGGCTACGGCGAATTCGACGGCATCATCCCCGCCCTGGCCGAGGCGCTTGGCCCCGAAGGGCTGGACCACCTCAAAACGATCACCGAAGCATGGGCGGCGGCGGGACCAACGGCGCAGGAGGTTGCGCGATACCGGGGCCTTGGGCTGATGTCATCACCAGAGGCGAGCGCGCGGCGCAATATGGAGAGCACCCGGTCGATCATCCTGGCGGATGTGGCGGACGCGCAGGGCGACGTTGATGCCTATATGGCGCGCTATTCGGCAGAGCAGCTGACCTATGGCACCATCGCCCCCGATGTGGCGCGCCGGTTGCTGGATGCCGGGCGTGTGCCGGAGGCGTTCGAGATCATCACCGGCGCCCGCAACGCCGAGGCGGGGCAGGCCTTGCGGATGTTCCGCTATGATCTGGACGAAGTCTATGAAGAGTGCCTCGAAAAGCTGGGCAGGCGCGAGGATCTGAAGCACCACCTGTGGGAGGTGTTCACCCAGACGCTGAATGGGGCGAGTTTGCGCAAATACCTGAAACTTCTGCCGGATTTCGACGACATCGAGGGAGTATCCGAAACTCTGTGTATCTGACCGGGCCCATGCGGTTTTCAGATACGTTCAGGCGTCGAAGCGCCCAGCGAACATTATGGCCAGCTGATTGCGGGCCGCAACCCATTCCCGGAC
This sequence comes from Gemmobacter sp., assembly GCA_030683915.1. Classification (GTDB taxonomy): domain Bacteria; phylum Pseudomonadota; class Alphaproteobacteria; order Rhodobacterales; family Rhodobacteraceae; genus Wagnerdoeblera. The sequence goes on along the minus strand of JAUXPG010000175.1, from coordinate 20 downwards.
GGTGCGGCCGCCCTTCTCGA
>JAUXPG010000172.1 GCA_030683915.1 Gemmobacter sp. | reverse complement strand
TCCGTCGCGATGCAGACCTGCGCGCGCCCGTCGCGCAAGGATTGCAGCGCGTGGGTGCGTTCGCCCTGGCTCAGTTCGCCCGACAGCGCCACGACCTTGAAGCCACGGTTGCCCATACGGGTGTGCAGATGCGTGACCGCCGCGCGGGTCTTGCAAAACACGATGGCGACGCGGGCCTGTTGGAGCAGCAAAAGGTTGATCACCGCGTTTTCGCGGTCACGTGCCGACACCTGCATCGCCTGATACGAGATGTCCACGTGCTGGCGCGCTTCGCCCTTGACCTGCACGCGGGCTGAATCGCGCTGATAGCTTTTCGCCAGCGCCTCGATCTCTTTCGGCACGGTGGCCGAGAACATCAGCGTCCGGCGCGATTCGGGTGCTGCGGACAGGATGAATTCCAGATCTTCCTGAAACCCGAGGTCCAGCATCTCGTCAGCTTCGTCCAGCACCACGGCGCGCAGGTCCGACAGGTCGAGCGAGCCTTTTTCGATATGGTCGCGCAGGCGCCCCGGCGTGCCGACGACAATCGACGCGCCCCGGTCCAGCGCGCGCCGTTCGGTGCGCCAGTCCATCCCGCCAACGCAGGATGCGACCTGCGCGCCCGCTTCGGCATAAAGCCATTCAAATTCGCGCCGCACCTGCAGGGCGAGTTCGCGGGTCGGGGCCACGACCAGCGCGCGGGGCGCGGCGGCGACGGCCAGATCGCCCGACAGAAGTTCGGGCGCGATGGCAAGGCCAAAGGCCACCGTCTTGCCCGACCCGGTCTGGGCCGATACCAGCAGGTCACGGCCTGCCAGTTCCTCGGCCAGCACGGCCTGTTGGACGGGGGTAAGGGAATCGTAGCCCTTGGATGCAAGAGCAGCGGCCAGAGGGGCCGCGACGGGAAGATCGGTCATGCGCGTCTTTCGCGATGTGGGGGCCGCCAAGGGGCCCCGGTCATGGCGCGCTGGACCGTATCCCCCGGCCTCCCGCCGGGGTGCAGGACTCGGGCACCCGGGCGGGCCATACACGCACAGGGGCGGTTTGTATAGCGTCTTAGCGCTCCGCCCTATCCTTTCGCGCATGGCACTGCGCCGGATTCCTCGTTCAAACCTTCGACATGTCCCGCTAGGGTGGGCATGGGAGGTGCGCGGACCATGCTGAAATCCATTCTTTCCGGCCTGCTGGCGCTGGCGCTGGGGTTTGTCGTGCAGGTGGTGCAGGCGGGGGCGATGCCTGCTGCCCTGTCGGCGCCCACGCAACCGGTGGTGCTGACCGTAACGGGCGCCATCGCGGTGACCAACGCCCCCGGTGCCGCGCAGTTTGACTTGGCGATGCTGGAGGCCATGGGCGCCGAGACGATCCGCACCACGACGATCTGGACCGATGGCGTGCAGGAGTTCACCGGCCTGCCGCTGCACCGTCTGCTGGAGCATCTGGGGGTAAAGACCGGGCGGCTCGAGGCCCGGGCGATCAACGATTATGCGGCCGAGGTGCCGATGGCGGATGCGGTGCCGGGCGGCGCGATGATTGCATGGTTGCGCAACGGCGCGCCGATGCCGGTGCGCGACAAGGGGCCGCTCTGGATCATCTATCCCTATGACGCTTCGCCCGCGTTTCGCACCGAAAGCCACTATTCGCGCAGCGTCTGGCAGCTGGAACGGATCGATGTGCGGCCCTGACCGCCCGGCGCCGGGCCGGACCGCTTGAACTGGCGGCGCGCCCTGCCCCGTGCGCTGCGGCCCGTCGCCCTGGTGGTGGGGCTGGGCGGGGTGGTGGCGGGCGTGGTGGGCACCGGCGCGTTGGTGCGCGATGTGCGCCATCAGATCGAGGTCTTTGCCAGCGCCAATGCCGACAGCGGCCATTGGTCGGTGGCGCAAGCCGATGTCGAACTGCTGGCGCTGCTGGTCGCGCTTTACGACGCGCAGCGCGACCCCGCCACGCTGCCCGAACTGCGGCGCCGGTTCGATGTGTTCTACAACCGTCTGAGGCTGTTGCGCGGGGGGCAGGTGTATCAGGACATCGGCCGTTCCGGCACCGTGCGCGAAGGGCTGGACCGGATCGACGCCCTGCTGGCCGACGCCGTTCCGCTGATCGACGGCGGGGATGCCGCACTGCGGGAGGCCTTGCCGGACCTGACCGCCGGGGTGATGGCGGTTCGCCCGGTCCTGCGCGACATCACGCTTTACGGCCAGCGCACGCTGGCCGCTGAATCCGACCGCAGGCGCGCCGAGGCGGGCGCTACGCTGGCGCAGTTTGCTGTGCTGGCCGCCGCCCTGGGCGCAGCGCTGGTGCTGATGCTGGTGGCCATGGCGCTGTTGGTGCGTCAGGCGCAGCGGCGGGCCGAGGAGCAGGCCCACACCCGCGCGCGGTTGCAGGCGATCATCGCCACGTCGCTCGATGCCGTGCTGGTGGTCGATCACAATCGGCGCATCCTTGATTACAACGGTGCCGCAGAGGCGCTGTTCGGGCATCCGGTGGCCGAGGCGGTGGGGCGCGCCGTGGCCGAACTGGTGGCCTGCCCGGTCGAGGACGGAACCTGCGTCGGCGGTCTGCCGCGCCCTGCGGCGGGGCTGACGCGGGTCGAAGGCATCCGCCGCGATGGCAGCCGCTTTGCGGCGGAATGTTCGGTGGACCGCGTGGCCAGCCCGGAGGCCGAGGTCGATGTCTGCTTCCTGCGCGACATTTCCGCCCGCCTGGCCGCCGAGACCGCGCTGGTTCAGGCGCGCGATCAGGCGCTGGCCGGTGAAAAGGCCAAGGCCGAGATGCTGGCCGTGATGAGCCACGAGATGCGGACCCCGCTGAACGGCCTTCTGGGCACCGCCGAATTGCTGGACGACACGCGGCTGACCGCACGCCAGCGCCGCTATCTGGAAACGATCCGGTCCTCGGGGCAGTTGCTGGCGCGCCATGTCAATGACGTGCTGGACATCTCGCGCCTTGATGCGGGCAAGATGGCGGTGGCCGCCGACCCCTTCGACGCGGATGCCTTGTTGGCAGACGTGGCCGCCAGCCAGCGGCCGCTGGCCGAAGCGCAGGGCAACCGGCTGCGCGTCGTGCTGGCGCATGGCGGGCTTGGCCCGGTGCTGGGCGACGCACAGAAACTGCGGCAGATTTTGCTGAACCTCATCGGCAATGCGGTGAAGTTCACCCGCGACGGCACCATCACCGTCACCGCCGAACGGCTGGCCGACGGGATGGCGGCGTTCGAGGTGCAGGATACCGGCATTGGCATCGCCGCCAGTGACCTGCCGCGCATCTTTGACGACTTCGTGACGCTGGACACCTCGTACGGGCGGCAGTCCGAAGGCACCGGGCTGGGCTTGCCCATTGCCAAGCGGATGGCGGGCGCGCTGGGCGGGCGGATCGCGGCGCAAAGCACGCCGGGGCTGGGCAGCCGGTTCCGGCTGGTCCTGCCCTTGCCGCCCACCGACGGCCCGGCCCCGGACCTGGCCCCGCCCGCCCCCGCGCCCGCCGCCACCTCGCCGCTGCGCGTGCTGGTGGTCGAGGACAACGCGGTAAACCGCATGGTGCTGCGCGAGATGCTTCTGGCCGACGGCCATACCGTGACCGAGGCCACCGATGGCGCCGAAGGGGTGGCACAGGCCCAAGCGGCGGCGCATGACCTGATCTTCATGGACATTTCGATGCCGGGATTGGACGGGGTCGGTGCCGCGCGGGCCATCCGCGCCAGCGACGGGCCCTGCCGTGATGTGCCGATCATCGCGTTGACCGCACATGCCCTGCCGTCAGACCTTGACCGCTTTGCAGAGGCGGGCATGAATGCGACCCTAACCAAGCCGCTGGCGCGCGCGGGGCTGCGCGCCGTGCTGGCCGGGCACACCCTGCCGCCGCCGGTCGATCCGGCGCAGAGCGCCGATCTGGCGCTTGGCCTTGGACCTGCGGTGATGGCCACCGTTTTTGCCCGCTTCGTCGCGGAAACCGAGGAAGGGCTGGCAGGCCTGCGCGCGACCCCGCCGCAGGAGGCGACGGCGGACGACCTGGCGCGGCTGGCGCACAAGCTGGCGGGAAGTGCGGCGATGTTCGGCGCCAGCCGCCTGCGGGCCGCGCTGATTGCCGTGGAAGCGGCGGCCAAGACGCGCGATCTGGCCCGCCTGCCCGCGCTGATTGCCGCGACCGAAGCCGCTTGGCTGATCACGAAGCCCGCTTTGTCTCAGCATTTCAGCGACTTGCGCCCATCGGCCGGAAGCGGCGCGCCTGATGGGGTGACAGGTGCCCGCGCCTCGGGCTAGACTTCGGGTATCCTGCCCCTGCGGTAGGGCAAGCGCGGCAAAAGGCCGTGTGAACCATGAAACGGGAGGACCATCCATGATCAGAACTCCGCGCGCCGCAACGGCGCTGCGTCTGGCCGCAATTGGCGCGGTGCTGGCCCTGTCCCCGGCGACCGCCCGGGCCGAACAGTTCATCAATATCCTGACCGGCGGCACGTCGGGGGTGTATTATCCCATCGGGGTTGCACTGTCGAAAATCTATGGCGAAAAAATCCCCGATGCGCGCACACAGGTGCAGGCCACCAAGGCCAGCGTCGAAAACCTGAACCTGCTGCAGACCGGCAAAGGCGAACTGGCGCTGGCGCTGGGGGATTCGGTCAAGTTCGCGTGGGAAGGCAACGAGGAAGCCGGGTTCAAGGCCCCGCTGACCAAGTTGCGCGGCATCGCGGCGGTCTATCCCAACTATATCCAGATCGCGGCCACCGGGGCGTCGGGCGTCAAGACGCTGGCGGACCTGAAGGGCAAGTCGCTGTCGGTCGGCGCGCCGAAATCGGGCACCGAACTGAACGCCCGCGCCATCCTGACGGCGGCCGGGCTGAGTTATGCGGATCTGTCCAAGACCGAATACCTGCCGTTTGCGGAATCGGTGGAACTGCTCAAGAACCGCCAGCTGGATGCCACGCTGCAATCGGCAGGGCTGGGCGTTGCCTCGATCAAGGATCTGGCGACGGCGCTGCCCACGACCATCGTGGCGGTCCCGGCGGAGGTGGTGGAAAAGATCGGCGCGCCCTACATCGCCGTGACCATTCCCGCCGGCACCTACGAAGGCCAGACCGAGCCGGTGCCGACGGCGGCGGTGGTGAACTTCCTTGTCACGCATGAGGACGTGTCCGAGGAAACCGCCTATCAGATGACCAAGCTGATGTTCGAGAACCTTGGCGAACTGACGGCGGCGCACAATGCGGCGCGGGCCATCAGCCTCGAGTCCGCTTTGGACGGCATGCCGGTGCCGCTGCATCCCGGCGCCGAG
>JAUXPG010000180.1 GCA_030683915.1 Gemmobacter sp. | reverse complement strand
ATGGCGGGGTCGTGGCGGGTGACGTGGTGGTGATCCGCTACGAAGGGCCGAAGGGCGGGCCGGGGATGCAGGAAATGCTGTATCCGACCAGCTATCTGAAATCGAAAGGGTTGGGCAAAGCCTGTGCGCTGGTCACCGACGGGCGGTTTTCGGGCGGCACCTCGGGCCTGTCGATCGGACATGCCAGCCCCGAGGCGGCGGCGGGCGGCACCATCGGCCTTGTGCGCGATGGCGACCGGATCGAGATCGACATTCCGGCGCGGACCATCCGGCTTGCGGTCGACGAGGCCGAACTGGCCGCGCGCCGTGCCGCGCAGGATGCCGCAGGCTGGAAGCCCGCGCAGCCGCGCAAGCGCAACGTAACCCCGGCGCTGAAGGCCTATGCCTATTTCGCCACCTCCGCCGACAAGGGCGCGGTGCGCCGCCTGCCGGAGTAGGCGCGCATGATCCCGCCCGTTACCGGGCCGCGCCGCCGGTGGGTTTCGCGCGGGGCTGTCGCGCGGGCGGAGACGATTGACGACCTGCGCGCGATGGCGCTGCGCCGCCTGCCGCGGTTCAGCGCCGAATATCTGGAAGGCGGGTCAGAGGATGAACGCACGCTGCACGGCAACCGTGCGGCGTTCGACGATTACGCCGTGGTGCAGCGCGTGTGCCGCAACATCTCGGCGGTGGACCTTGGGGTGGATCTGTGGGGGCGGCGGATGGCGTTGCCCTTTGGCATCGCGCCCACAGGGTTCAACGGGTTGCTGTGGCCCGATGGCGACCGGGTGTTGGCCGAGGCGGCGGCGGAGGCCGGCATCGCCTTTGCGCAAAGCACGGTGTCAAATGCCACCATCGCGCATGTGGCCGGGGTTCCGGGGGGGCGCCACTGGTTCCAACTGTATTGCTATGGGCCGGATTCGGTGTGGGAAACGCTGGTCGATACCGCGCAGGCGCAGGGGTGCGAGGCCCTGGTGGTGACGGTGGACACCCCCGTTCTGGGCAACCGGGCGTGGGACCGGCGCAACTTTGCCGCGCCCGCGCATCTGTCGCTGTCGGCGCGGCTGGACATTCTGCGCCATCCGCACTGGCTGTGGCATACTGTGGCCAAGCGGGGCCGGTTGCCGGGCTTTCCCAACCTTGAACCCTTTGCCCCGGAGGGCAAGCGCGACCTGTTCGGCATTTCGGACTGGACGCGGTCGAACATGCGGCTGGACATGGATTGGGCGATGCTGGCGCGCATCCGGGCGCGGTGGCCGGGCAAGCTGTTGGTCAAGGGCGTGTTGCACATGGACGATGTGCGCGCCGCGATCGAGGCCGGGGCGGATGGTGTGGTGTTGTCGAACCACGGCGGGCGGCAGCTGGACCGCGCCTTGGCGCCGCTGCATGCGGTGGCGCCCGCGCGGGCGGTGGCGGGGCCGGGCTTTCCCATCCTGGTCGACAGCGGGTTCCGGCGCGGCGCCGACATCGTGATGGCGCTGGCGCTGGGGGCCGATGCGGTGCTGCTGGGCCGGGCCACGCTCTATGGTCTGGCCGCCGGAGGGCGCGTGGGCGCGGCGCGCGCGATTGCCATTCTGACCGCCGAGGTGCGTCGCGCGATGCAATTGCTGGGCGCGCCGCGCGTTGCGGACCTGACACCGGGGATTTTCGGTCGGGGGCCGGGGCTCTGATATACTAATATGCTAGTCAACTTCGCCCCTGTGGTGTAAAACCCGGTCAGGTTTTGCTGCCCGGGGGCGGGTGGTTTTGCGCGGGGGACAAGATGCGGCAGACGTGGCGCTGGTTCGGGCCAAAAGACCTGGCTTCGGTGGATGACCTGATGCAATGCGGTGTCGAAGGCGTGGTGACCGCCCTGCATCATGTGCCGACCGGCGCAGTGTGGACCCCGCAAGAGATTGCCGCACGTCAGGCCCTTGTGGGGCGGATGCGCGACGGGTCGCCTTCGGGGTTGGCGTGGGAGGTGGTGGAATCGCTGCCGGTGTCCGAGGACATCAAGAAGCAGAAAGGCGACTGGCGCACCCATCTGGAGAACTGGAAGACCAGCCTGCACCATCTGGCGGCGGCGGGTGTGCCGGTGGTGTGCTACAACTTCATGCCGGTGCTGGACTGGACGCGGACCGACCTTGCGTGGCGGCGGCCCAGTGGCGCGACGTGCATGCGGTTTGACCTGCCGGATTTCGCGGCGTTTGACATCCATGTGCTGGCACGGCCCGGTGCGGCCGAGGATTACCCCGACGCGTTGCAGGACGAGGCCGCGCGCCGGTTCGCCGCGATGGATGATGCGGCCCGCACCGCCCTTGCGCGCAACGTGGTGTTCGGCCTGCCGGGGGCGGCGGAAAGCTTCACGCTCGACGACGTGCGCCGCCATCTGGCGGAGTATGACGGCATCAGCGCCGAACGGTTGCGCGCCAATCTGGTGGATTTTCTGGCCGAGGTGGCGCCGGTGGCCGAAGGGCTGGGGCTGCGGCTCTGTTGCCACCCGGATGATCCGCCCTTCCCGCTTTTGGGTTTGCCGCGGGTGATGTCGACGCTGGCGGATTACCGCGCGGTGCTGGATGCGGTGGATATCCCGGCGAACGGCGTGACCTTTTGCACCGGATCGTTCGGCGCGCGCCCCGACAACGACCTGCCCGCGATGATGGCGGCGCTGGCGGACCGGGTGCATTTCGTGCATCTGCGCAACGTGACGCTGGAAGGCACCGACCTGCGCAATTCCTTCTACGAGGCGATGCATCTGGAAGGCGGCACCGACATGGTGGCGGTGATCGCCGCGATTCTGGCCGAGGAGCGCCGCCGCCGCGCCGCCGGGCGGGCCGACCACTCCATCCCCTTCCGCCCCGACCACGGGCAGGACATTCTGGATGATCTGGGCCGCAAGGGGCAGCCGGGATACCCGACCATCGGGCGGATGCGCGGGCTGGCGGAATTGCGCGGCATCATGACCGCGCTGTCCCATCCCCTTGCCCACGGGGCCTGAGGCGATGCTGTTGCGGCTGGACGGGTCGGACAACGTGGGCGTGGCCACCCGCGCGCTGGCGGCAGGCGAGGCCGGCGCGGCCGAGGATATTCCGCGCGGGCACAAGATGGCGCTGGCCCCGATTGCCAAGGGCGCGGCGGTGCGCAAATACGCCCAGATCATCGGCTATGCGGCGCGCGACATCGCAGCGGGCACGCATGTGCACAGCCACAACCTCAAGTTCCGGCCCAGCGAGGTGGAACACCATTTCGCCAGCAACCTGCGCCCGGTGACGCCTGCCCCGGTGCGCGACACGTTCATGGGCTATCGCCGCGCAAAGGGTCGGGCGGGCACGCGCAACTATATCGCGGTGCTGACATCGGTGAACTGTTCGGCCACGGCGGCGCGGATGATCGCGCAGCACTTCACGCCCGAGCGGTTGGCGGACTACCCGAACGTTGATGGTGTGGCCGCCTTTGTGCATGGCACTGGCTGCGGCATGGGGGGCGATGGCACGGGCTTTGAAATCCTGCAGCGCGTGCTGTGGGGCTATGCCCGCAACCCCAATGTCGGCGGCGTGCTGATGGCGGGCCTTGGCTGCGAGATGATGCAGATCGACTGGCTGATCGAGGCGCATGGCCTGACGCCCGGCCCGCTGTTTCGCACCATGAACATTCAGGACTTGGGCGGACTGCGCCGGACGGTCGACGCCGGGATCCGCATGGTCGAGGAGATGCTGCCGCTGGTCAACGCCGCGCGGCGGGAACCCTGCCCCGTGTCGGACCTGATGGTGGGGTTGCAGTGCGGCGGGTCGGACGGGCTGTCGGGCATCACCGCGAACCCGGCGCTGGGGCATGCCTGCGATCTGCTGGTGGCGCAGGGCGGCACCGGCGTTCTGGCCGAAACGCCCGAGATTTACGGCGCCGAGCATTTGCTGACCGCCCGCGCGGTGTCCCCGCAGGTGGGCGAAAAGCTGGTGGGTCTGGTGCGGTGGTGGGAAGAGTACACCGCCCGCAGCGGTGGCAGCATGGACAACAACCCGAGCCCCGGCAACAAGAAGGGCGGGTTGACCACCATTCTGGAAAAGTCGCTGGGCGCGGCGGCGAAGGGCGGCACCTCGCCCTTGACCGGCGTCTACCGCTATGCCGAGCCGATCACCACGCCGGGTTTCGTGTTCATGGACAGCCCCGGATATGACCCCGCCAGCGTGACCGGGCAGATCGCCTCGGGCTGCACGCTGATCGCGTTCACCACCGGGCGGGGCAGCGCGTTTGGCGCCAAACCGGCACCGTCGATGAAGATTTCCAGCAACTCGGACATGTACGCACGCATGACCGACGACATGGACCTTGACGCGGGCCGCATCGTCAGTGGCGGCGCCAGCATCGAGACGGTGGGACGCGAGATCTATGAGATGTGGCTGCGCCAGGCGTCGGGCGAGGCTACCAAATCCGAGGCGCAGGGCCTGGGCGATTTCGAATTCGTGCCGTGGCAGGTCGGGGCGGTGATGTGATGGGCAGCTTTCTGGCGCTTGGCGAATGCATGGTTGAAATCGCCCCGGCCGAAGGCGGGTTGTGCCGCCAAGGCTTTGCCGGGGATACGTTCAACGCGGCGTGGTATGCGCGGCGCGCGCTGCCCGGCGCGTGGACGGTCGATTACGCCACGCAGGTCGGGCGCGATGCGGTGTCGGATGCGATGCTGGCCTTCATGGCAGGCGAAGGCATCGGAACCGGCAGCATCCTGCGGCGCGAGGATCGGACGGTCGGGCTTTATCTGATTTCGCTGAAGGACGGCGAGCGGAGCTTTTCCTATTGGCGCGGGCAGTCGGCGGCGCGGATGCTGGCCGAAGACCCGGCGTGGTTGGCGCAGGTGCTGGCGGGGCGCCGGGTGATCCATTTCTCGGGCATCACGCTGGCCATTCTGCCGCCCGAGGGGCGCACGGCCTTGTGCGGGGCGCTGGCGCGGGCGCGGGCGGGCGGCGCGATGGTCAGCTTTGACACCAACCTGCGGCCCCGGCTGTGGGAAAGCGCCGAGGCGATGAAGGCCGGGCTTATGCTGGGGGCCAGTGTGGCCGACGTGGTGTTGCCCTCGTTTGACGAGGAAACCGGACTGTTCGGCGATGCCACGCCTGCGGCGACCGCGGCGCGGTATGGCGCGCAGGGCGCAAAGGTGGTGGCGGTGAAGAACGGCGGCGACCCGCTGACGCTGTGGACGCCGGACGGCATGGCGACCCGCGAGGCCGTCCGCGTGGGGCAGGTGGTGGACACCACGGCGGCGGGCGACAGTTTCGCGGGCACGCTGCTGGCGGGGTTGGCGGTGGGGCGGCCCCTGGCCGATGCTGCGGGCGCCGCGATGCAGGTGGCGGCGCGGGTCATTCAGGCGCGCGGCGCGCTGGTGCCGGGCGCGGTGGATCAGACCTTGGCGGACCAGACGCGGTAACGCCCCTGCCCTGTCAGTTCGCGGATCAGGCCACGCCGGGCGAACAGGTCAAGGTTGCGCTGGACGGCCGCGCGCGACGCCCCGGTTTCGGCCTCGGCCACCGGGGCCGACAGGCTGGGCCACGCGCCGAGCAGGCGCAGCAACGCCGGAGGCGTGCGCCCGGACAGGTCGGCGGTTGCCGCCGCTGCACGGGTCTGCCACGCCGCAAGCCGGTCAAGGTGCAGCAAGGCAGACAGGACCGTTTGATGCGCGCCTGCCAGCCACGCGGCCAGCCTGCGGTCCGCCCCGCCCTGCGCGGTCAGTGCACCGAACCCGGCCAGCGCCAGCGGCAGGAAGGCGCCCTGCCCTGCCACCGACCCCGCCAACCGCGCCGCCAGCACCGCCGCCTCCAGATCGCGCGCCGGTGACGGATCGCCGATGCGCCAGAGATGGAACAGCACCGCGCCCTGCACGAAGGGGTGCAGCGGCTCCACCGCCTCCAGCACCTCGCAGGGTTCGGTGATGCGGGGCGACGTGGGGTCGGACTGCCCCAGCAGTTGCGCCAGCGCCTGGGCGCGGTCGGGGCCGGTGGGCGCCGGCCCGCCGGTCAGCCGCCGCACCGCCCAGGCGCCCCGCCCCAACGCCTGCACATCGGCGCCGGTCGCCCCGATCTGCATGGCCAGCCACAGCGCAAGGCGGTCGGCGGGCACGCGGTCGCCCATCCACCAGCCAAGGCTGGCGACCTCTTGCAGCGCAAGGCGGTGACGCGCGCCTTCGCCTGCCGCTCGGAGCCGTTCCTCGAGGCGGCCGAAATCGTAGGCCAGCGCCGCAAGATCGGCGGCAAGCGCCGCCTCGGCTGCGCGCCATTCGGCAACGGGAAACAGCCGCCGGCGATCGGCCTGCGGCAGCGGCGCGACCGTGGCAGGATCGTCCTGCGGCAGGAACCACAGGTCGGCATCGCCTGACTCGGCAACCCCATCATCCCAGTAATTTTGCGGTTCTTTTGCCATGCTGTGCAATATGTCACGATTTTGCAAAGCACTCAAGACCCCCTGTTCGCGCCGAATTCCGGCCCCGCGTTACCTGCCGGTAACCGGAGCCCGGTTACCCGTCGCGTTCAGACAGCGCGGCCAGAAACGCACGAACCGCGCGGTCGAGCGTGCGCCGATCCAGCGCGGCAAAGTCCACCCCGGCCTTGATGCGGCATTCACCGTCGCGCGCGGTGATCTTGCTGTCGCCCACCCGGAACTCCAGTTTCTGCCGGGGGCCAGCGACAGGTGCGGTGCGTTCGCCGGTCAGAGCCTCGCGCAGGATGCGGTTTTGTGCCTCGGCATCAGGCGCAACGCGCAGGCGGGCGGCCAGTGCGGCGGCATCCAGCCCGTCCCCCAAACGGCGCGCCACATCAACCCCAAGGTCGCGTGGCACCGCCTTGGGAAAAGGCAACGCATCGCCCAGGGCCTGCATCAGCGCGACGAAACTGCGGATATAGGCGCGCTTGACCTTGTGGAGCGACCGATAAAGCCGCCCCACCGCAGCCTCGGAATCGGCGACACCGGCCTGTGGGTCGCGCGCCAGCGAAATGGCGATCTGCGCCATCTCGGCAAAGCTGAGGTCTTGCCGGATGACGTTTTCCTCGACCATGTCGATATACAGGTCCACGCGGTCAGCCTCGGCCATCGTCACCCGTGCGACCACGGCGGCAAACCGGGCATCGCCGGTTTCGGCATGCAGTTGGCGCAACGCGGTCAGGCGGCGCCAACCCTTCTTCAGCTCATACCGGCCATCGGCGGTGCGGAACACTTCGACCGGCTCGCGCTGGCCGCGGGCGCGGATCGAGGCCTTGAGTTCGTCCATCTCGTCGCTGGCCGCCGCGCCATCAAGATCAAGCCGGTCGCGGGGCAGATCAGAGGTGTCGATCTGGTCCAGCGCAAGCGGCACCAGCACGCGACCTTCGCCGTGCGCCTCGCGCCACGCGCGGGCATCGGCGGCGTTCTGGCGGCGCTGTTCGACCAGGGCTTCGCTGGCGTCTTGCGCGCTTGTCGCAGCCTCGCGCACCGCGACCCCCATCGGGCCGGGGTCGCGCGCGCGCCGCGACGGAATATCCGCGATTTCCACCGGGCCGATGCCGAAACGGTTGCCCTTGTTGCTCATGCCCCTGCCCCTTCGTTGCGCGCCTTCCATGCCGCCAGCATCGTGACCTTGAATTCCTGATACGCGTTGTCGAACGACAGCCGCGCGCGCTTCCACGTCTCGCGCGTCATTTCACGGTAGTCCTGTTCATAGACCGACATCTGGAACCGCCCGGACTGTTCGACCGCGCGGGTCATCTCGATGGGGTTCTGGCAGACATCGGCGCCGAACACGTTGCGGAACGCCTGCAACATCGCGGCGTGCAGCGGGTTCGATGCCTCGTACCGGGTCATCAGCAGACGGACGTCGAGAAAGCGCTTTGGCAGCCGGATGCCTGCATCCGCCGCGATCTTGCCGAACCCGTCGCCGATTTCCTGCAAGGCGTCGCCCAGCTGGCCCAGAAACGAGGTGGTGCTGTCGTATTCCCAGTATCCGGGGCCGGAGGGGATATAGAGGATGTCGGCGGCAAAGGCCGCGTTCAGCGATTGGTATCCGATGGCCGGCGGACAATCGAAGATCACCAGATCATACTGATCCTCGGGCAGTTCATCGAGGTAGCGCGCGACGCAGCCGAAAAAGCTCCAGGCCTTGTGGAGCGAGCGGTATTGCGCGCTGGCAAATTCCACAAAGGCGGCATTGGCGCAGGAGGGGATGATGTCGATGGTTGGCCAAGCGGTGCGCTGGATAAAATCCTGTGTGCGCATGGTGCCGATTTCCTGCACGTCCTTGGGCAGTTCATCGGCGGCGGGATAGGGGCAATCGGCAGGATCGTCGTAGCTTTCCATGATGCGGTCCGCCTCGCGGCACAGATCGCGGCACATGATGCCCCAGACCGTGTTCCATTCCTTGACCTCGACCAAGCCCATGGAATGGGTGAGCGTTGCCTGCGGATCAAAGTCGATCACCGGCACGCGGTAGCCATCCAGCGCGGCGGCGTTGGCCAGATGCTGGGCCACCACGGTCTTGCCGACGCCGCCCTTGAAGTTCGAGACCGCCACGCGCAGCGCGCGCCCTTTGGGGCGTTCGGGCAAAAGCGCCTTGCCGCGAAACCGAAGCCGCCGGCGCAGTTCGTTGATCTCGGCCAGCGAGAACCAGCGCTGGCGGCCATCATCCTCGACCATGCCTTGCGGCAACGAGGGGTCTTCGGCCAGCTTCTTGCGCAGCGTGTCGGCGGGCAAGTCGAACATGAAGGTGGAAATTTCCCAGATCGAGAACGGGCGCAGGGTTTTGACCTCGGACGGAGAGAAGGTCGCCTTGCGGACGGCAGCCTGCTGGGCAAGGCTGCGTTCGTTCATCTGCTGAAGGTCGCTATAATCGCGCATCGTTTTCTCGCGTTCTTTCTGCTACACTGATGAATATCGCGAATGGGCAATCCCGCCAATCGAAAAAACCCCATCCTCCCGTTTTTCCGCCGATTCGGCGCAATTGCCGGAGGTGCGTAGGGCCGCGGGCCAGATTTTGGTGACAGCCGAGTGAGCCCTACAACCTATAGGGTGACACCGGACCTGCAATAGGGTGACAGACAAGGTGTCACCTATTACCATTGAACCAGAAATTCCGAGAGTTCTTGAATGGGTGGGGATAATCCCGTCTTCGGTTGGTGATTGACAAAAAACGCGATACTGTCATCTTTGCGACAACGGGAATCGGCGGCAAGCCGACAGGACACAGGCAAATGGCAGGTTCACCATGCGGCAGCCCCGGCTGACCGGCCCCGGCGCGGGGTCGGACAAGTATGACATATTGACCGCATTGGCGGTTGCCGGGTTGGCGGTGGGCGGACACCAGCAGGTGTCGCTGATGCGGCTGATGGCATTGGTGACAGCCCGCTACAACTGGGCGCAGGATGAACTGGCAATCGGCCAGCGCGAGATGGCGCAGCTGTGGTCGGTGGACGAGCGGACAGCGAAGCGTGAGGTCAAGCGGCTGACCGAGGCGGGGCTGCTGGTCGTGCTGCGGCCGGGGGTCAAGGGGCGGGTGGCGGTGTACCGGCTGGATCTTGGCGCGATCTGTCAGGCGACCGAGCCGGTGTGGCCGTGTGTCGGGCCGGATTTCACTGACCGGATGTCGCAGCGCCACCGTCCGGTGGCACCGGCGCCGAAGGTGGTGCAGGTGGATTTCGGCAGCCGCCAGCGGTTGCCCGACGGGGTGACGCCGTGGGACCGGGCCCGCGCAAGGCTTGCCGCAGAGGACGAGGCGCGGTTTGCCGCGTGGTTTGCCGGGTTGCGGCTCATGTCGGACGAGGGCGGGCATATCAGGCTTGCCGCACCTTCGCGGTTCGCGGCAACCTATGTGGCCACCCACTTGCGCGCGCCGCTGGAAGGTGCGTTGCGGGCGGAATACGGCCCCGCGATCCGCGTCGAGGTCGGGGCGCAGGGTTGACCCCGCCTGCCGGTTGACCGAAGGTCACGCCGCATCTGAGTTTAGCCGGAGCCTGCCATGCGTGACGCCTTCATCTGCGATTACATTCGCACCCCGATCGGACGTTTCGGGGGGGCGCTGTCGATGGTGCGGACCGATGACCTTGCGGCGGTGCCCCTGCGTGCATTGATGGAGCGGCAGTCGGGGGTGGACTGGGCGGCGGTGGATGATGTGGTGTTCGGATGCGCCAATCAGGCGGGCGAGGACAACCGCAACGTCGCGCGGATGGCCTTGTTGCTGGCGGGTTTGCCCGAAACGGTCGGCGGCAGCACGGTGAACCGGCTGTGCGGGTCGGGGATGGACGCGGTGGCGATTGCGGCGCGCGCGATCCGGGCCGGCGAGGCCGATCTGATGATCGCGGGCGGCGTGGAAAGCATGAGCCGCGCGCCGTTTGTCATGCCCAAGGCGGAAACCGCGTTCTCGCGGCAGGCGGAGATCTTTGACACGACCATCGGCTGGCGCATGGTCAACCCGGTGATGAAGGCGCAGTACGGGGTCGAATCCATGCCCGAAACCGCCGAGAACGTGGCCGAGGATTTTGCCGTTTCGCGGGCCGATCAGGATGCGTTCGCCTTGCGCAGCCAGACCCGTGCGCTGGCGGCGCAGGGGTCGGGGCGGTTGGCGCAGGAAATCGCGCCGGTCAGCATTCCGCAGCGCAAGGGCGATGCGGTGGTGGTGGACCGTGACGAACATCCGCGCGCCACCACGATCGAAGCCCTGGCCAAGCTGCCTGCGCCGTTCCGCAAGGGCGGGTCGGTGACGGCGGGCAGCGCGAGCGGGGTGAACGACGGGGCGGCGGCGCTGATCGTGGCCTCTGAGGCGGCGGCGCGGGCGCATGGGCTGACACCCATCGCGCGGGTGCTGGGGGCCGCGGTGGCGGGTGTTGCGCCGCGCATCATGGGCATCGGGCCGGTGCCGGCCAGCCAGAAGCTGATGGCGCGTCTGGGCCTGAGCGAGGCGGATTTCGACGTGACCGAGTTGAACGAAGCCTTTGCGGCGCAGGGTTTGGCCACCTTGCGCGCGCTGGGGATTGCCGATGATGATCCGCGCGTGAACCCGAATGGCGGCGCGATTGCACTGGGGCATCCGCTTGGCATGACCGGGGCGCGCATCACCGGCACGGCGGCGATGCAGCTGGCACTGACGGGGGGGCGCCGGTCGCTTTCGACCATGTGCATCGGGGTCGGGCAGGGCATTGCGCTGGCGCTGGAGCGGGTCTGACATCTCGACTTTGCAGGTGCGGCGAGACGTTTGCGTGAAATCCAGTCAAACGGGTGTGCTTTGCCTGCAATGACCGCAAGCTTTGTTAGGGCTACCTTGCGAAGCGGGCCACGGGCATTCTATATCCCGCACTGAGTCGCCATGCTGCGGGCGACGTGCAACGCCTTGGGTTCCATCTGAAAATGCTTCCGGTCGGTGTGACGATCGCTCCCCTGTCCCGGCGCAGGCTGCTTGCGATGGCGGCGGCGCTGGCCGTTGGCCTGCCCAACCGGCTGGCCGCGCAGCAAAATGGCACGCCTGACGCTGCGGCGCAGCAATTTTCCTATGACCGGCTGACCGAGGACATGCGCCAGCGGGCAGCACTGCCGTTCAAGCGGTTGCCCCAGTTGGAGGGGTTTCTGGCCGACCTTGACTACGATGATTACCGCCTGCTGCAATTCCGCCCTGACCGTCAGCGGTGGTCCGAGCCGGGCAGCACATTCCGGTTGGGCGCGTTTCCGATGGGCTGGCTGTTCAAGGAGCCGGTGCATATTTTCGAGGTCGTCGGGGGTGAGGCGCGGGAGTTGCGGTTCACGACCGAGGATTTCGAATACCTCAATGACCTGGGAAGCCGCATTCCGCCGCTGACCGACATGCCGGGTGTGGCGGGGTTGCGGCTGCACCATCCGCTGAACCGGCCTGACGTGATGGACGAGGTGGTGGCCTTTATCGGCGCCAGCTATTTCCGCGCGCTGGGGCAGGGGTCGGCCTATGGGTTGTCGGCGCGTGGGCTGGCGCTGAACACGGCCACGCCGCGCGGCGAAGAGTTTCCGCGGTTTTCGGGTTTCTGGATTGAACGCGGGGCAGGGGGGGCAGAGATCACCGTTTGCGCCGCACTGGACAGCGCGAGCGTGACGGGCGCCTACCGCTTTGTCATCCGGCCCGGTGCGGCGACCACCATGGATGTGACCGCGCGGCTGTTCTTTCGGGCGGATGTCGAGGAATTGGGCATCGCGCCGCTGACGTCGATGTTCCTGTTTTCGGAAAAGAACCGATCGGAGTTCGACGATTTCCGCCCCAACGTGCATGACAGCGACGGTTTGCGGATCGAGCGCGCGGATGGCGGGGTGATCTGGCGGCCCTTGAACAACCCGCCGCGCCTGTCGGGCAGCTATTTCCCCGAACAGTCGCCACGTCGGTTTGGCCTGCATCAGCGCGACCGCCGGTTCGAAAGCTATCAGGACGCCGAGGCGCAGTACCATCGGCGCCCGTCGGCCAATGTGGAGCCGCTGGGCGACTGGGGCGCGGGGTTTGTGCGGTTGGTGGAAATTCCGTCGGACCAAGAGGCGAATGACAACATCGTGGCCTACTGGGTGCCGGCAGAGCCGGCGCATGCGGGGGACGCGCGCGAATACAGCTA
>JAUXPG010000040.1 GCA_030683915.1 Gemmobacter sp. | reverse complement strand
TGCCGTGCGCTTCGGCCAGCGCCGCCAGATCCTGCAGCAGCGCGGCCTCCAGCGGCTTGCCCCCGGTGACAGCCACATCCGGCCCGGTCAACGTGGCCGTCACCGTCAGCGACAGCGCGCCCTTGCGCGTGGCGCCGATGGCGGTCAGCGCCTCGAGCGCGGGGAAGGTGGCCATCACCTCGGGGGCGAGCAACAGGCAGCCGGGCACCGCGACGATCTGATCGGACCCGCGCAGGTGAAACCCGAGGCTGACGCCCGCCTTGGTGCGCCGACCCGTGAGTGTGGCGCGGCGGCGGGTCTGCGGTGGCGATGTCAGCGGCCCGGTCACAGTGGCATCCAACCCCTGCCCGGCCAGCGCGCCGCGCACCACGTCCAGCTTCCACGCGGCAACGAATGCATCGTCGGCGTGCTGAAGCGCGCAGCCGCCGCAGGCGCGGGCATGGGCACAAGGCGGCTTGCGGCGATGGGGCGAGGGGGTGACGATCCGCATGTCAGCCACGCGGTCGCCAAGCATCGTGCCGGTTACCACTTCGCCGGGCAGCGCGCCGGGCACGAACACCGGCCCCGCAGGCCCGCGCGCCACGCCGTCACCGTGGTGGCCAAGGCGGTCAATCGTCAGGGTCATTGTGCGGCATCCTCCAGCCCCAGAAAGCCACCCGACTGCCGCGCCCAGTAGCGGGCGTAAAGCCCGCCGGCCGCCAGAAGGTCGGCGTGGCTGCCCTGCTCCAGAATGCGCCCCTGATCCAGCACCACGATACGGTCCATCGCCGAAATGGTGGACAGTCGGTGGGCGATGGCCAGCACGGTCTTGCCCTGCATCACCCGTTCCAGCGCCTCTTGAATCTGCGCCTCGACCTCGGAATCCAGCGCGCTGGTCGCCTCGTCCAGCACAAGGATGGGCGCGTCCTTGAGGAAGGCGCGCGCCAGCGCGATCCGCTGGCGCTGTCCGCCCGACAGTTTGACCCCGCGTTCGCCCAACTGTGCGTCATAACCGGACCGGCCGCGATGATCTTGCAAGTCCAGAATGAAGTCATGCGCTTCGGCGGCCTTGGCGGCGGCAATGACTTCGGCCTCGGTGGCGTCGGGGCGACCATAGAGGATGTTGTCCCGCGCCGAACGGTTGAACATGGCGGTTTCCTGCGTGACCATGGCGATCTGGCGGCGCAGGCTGTCCTGCGTGATGGTCCGCACGTCGCGGCCATCGACGCGCACCGCCCCGGTTTCGGTGTCGTAAAGCCGCAGCAGCAGGGCCACCAGCGTGGATTTTCCCGCACCAGACGCGCCGACGATGCCAAGCTTTTCGCCGGGGCGGATGGTCAGGTCGATGTCTTGCACCCCGCCCGACACCCGGCCATAGGAAAACCCCACCCGGTCAAACCGGATTTCCCCGGCGGCGCGGCCCAGATCGGTGGCATCGGGCGCGTCGGTCAGCGCATGCGGCGGGGTCAGCGTGCGCATGCCGTCCTCGACCTCGCCGACGTTGGCGTAGATGGTCATCAGCGTAAAGCTGACCCATCCGGTCATCTGCGCGATGCGGATGGCGATGGTTCCGGCCGCGGCGACATCGCCGGCGGTGGCGGTGCCGGCCTGCCACAAAAGCAGCGTGCCACCGATCAGCACCACCGGCAGCACCCCGGCCAGCGTCATCAGCGCCAGCCGGAACCACGCCGAGATCACCCCGAAATTGATGGATTTTTCGCGGTAAAGCCCCATCGATTGCAGCGCGGCGCGGTCTTCGTGGTCCGAATGGCCGAACAGCTTGACCGTCTTGATGTTGGTGATGGTGTCGACCACCGTTCCGGTGACCGTGGCGCGGGCCGAGGCGCGCGCGGCGGACGACACCCGCACGCGCGGCAGGAAAAACCGGATCAACCCGATATAGGCCACCAGCCAGACCGCCAGTGCCAGCGCCACACGCGCGTCGATGGCCAGCAGAAACACCACCGACCCGATGATCGAGGCCAGCGCGAAAGCCATGGTGTTGATGGTTTCGCTGGCGACATCGGTGATGGCGCGGGCGGTCTGCATCTGTTTGGCGGCGATGCGCCCGGCGAAATCGTTGTCAAAGAACGTGACCGCCTGCCCCATGGTCCAGCGGTGCAGCCGCGACAGCACCAGCGGCATGACGTTCGGCCCGATCACGACCGAGTTTGCTGCCGCGGAGGCGGCAAAGACCAGCGGGCGCAGGATGAGGTAGAAGGCGACGAACGCCAGCAGCAGCACGGCGTGGGTGCCAAAGAAACCTTCGGGCCCGGTTGTCGCGGTCGCGTCGATCACGGCACCAAGGATGAGCGCCGACACCACCTCGGACACGCCCGCCGCCGAGGATACGGCGGCGGCGACCCAGAGCACCGGCCATGAGCCCTTGAGCGTCCAGACCATGAAGGCGCCCAGCGCGCGGGGCGGCGGGCCTTCGGCGGGGGCGAAAGGGGCGATCAGGTCTGCAATCTTCATTCTGCCGCCTCGGTTCCGATGAATCCGCCCGATTGCCGCGACCAGAGCCCGGCATAGATGCCACCCTTGGCCAGCAAGGCCGCATGGGGGCCGTCCTCGACCACGCGGCCCTGATCCAGCACCACGATGCGGTCCATCGCGGCGATGGTGGAGAGCCGGTGCGCGATGGCGATGACCGTCTTGCCCTGCATCACCCGGTAAAGCGTATCCTGAATGGCGGCCTCAACCTCGGAATCCAGCGCCGATGTGGCCTCATCCAGCACAAGGATGGGCGCGTTCTTCAGGATCACGCGGGCCAGCGTGATGCGTTGGCGCTGCCCGCCCGAAAGCTTGACGCCGCGTTCGCCCACATGGGCGTCATAGCCGGTGCGGCCTTCGGGGTCTTGCAGCGTCAGGATGAAGTCATGGGCTTCGGCGCGGCGCGCGGCCTCGATCATCTCGGCCTCCGAGGCATCGGGGCGGCCATAAAGGATGTTGTCGCGCACCGAACGGTGCAGAAGGCTGGAATCCTGCTGCACCATGCCGATCTGGCGGCGCAGACTGTCCTGCGTGACCAGGGCGATGTCCTGACCATCGATCAGGATGCGCCCGCCTTCCAGATCGTAGAAGCGCAACAGAAGTTTCACCAGCGTGGTCTTGCCCGCGCCTGACCGGCCCACCAGCCCGACCTTTTCGCCGGGGTTGATCGTGAGGTTGACACCTTGCAGTCCGCCACTGTCGCGGCCGTAGTGGTGGCGGGCGTTTTCAAAGGTGATGCGCCCTTCGCGCCAGTCCAGGGGTTGCGCGCCCGGCGCGTCGAGCACGGTGACCGGCTGCGCGATGGTTTCCATACCTTCGGCCACCGTGCCCAGCGCCTGCACAAGGCCGGTGGTTGCCCACATCAGCCAGTAGGTCAGGTTGTTCAGCCGCAAAACGAGCGTGGCCGCTGCGGCCACCGCCCCGACCGTGGCCGCGCCCTGATACCACAGCACCCCGGCCCAGAAGATCACCGAGGTGATGAGCAGCCCGTTCAGCACCGTCAGCGTGATGTCCATCCGCACGATGATGCGCATTTCCTGCTGGAATTTCTGGCGGGCGGTCTCGATCGCTTCGCGCGCATAGCTGATTTCGCGGTCGTGATGGGCGAACAGCTTGACCGAATGGATGTTGGTATAGGCATCCACAACGCGCCCGGTGATTGCGCTGCGCGCATCGGCGCTGGCCTTGGCGGCGGGGCCCGCGTGGCGGATCGTCCAGCGCACCAGCCAGACATAGGCAGCGAACCACGCCACCAGCGGCACCAGCAACCATGGGTCGGCATCGGCCAGCAGGATGCCTGCACCCAGCACGGTGACAATGCCAAAGGCCATGGCGTCAAAGGTCTGGAACACCGCATCGCCCGCCGCCGGGGGCGTTTGCATGATGCGGTTGGCGATGCGTCCGGCAAAATCGCCCTCAAACCAACCGACCGGCTGGCGCAGCACGTGGCGGTGGGCGCGCCAGCGGATCATGGTGCCGAAGTTGGGCAGAATGGTGTTGTGCAGCAGTGCCGTGCCGGTGCCGGAAATCAGCGGGCGCACCACGGCAACAACCAGCGCCACGAGCAGGAATTCCAACCCATGCGCCGCCAGCACCTCTGCGGGGTCGCCCTGCGCAAGCAGATCGACAATGCGCCCGACATACCAGATCAGCGCCACATCACCCGATGCGATGAGCACGGAGAATACGCCGGTCACCGCGAACACCTTGCGGAACGGCAGGACGTATTCCCGCAGGAACGGCCACAGCCGACGCGGCGGCGCGTCCGAATGCGGGTAGGCTTGGTAGGGGTCTACCAAAGATTCAAAAAACCGGAACATGCGCGCCATCCTTGGTCCCCGCATATAGTCCGGACGGGCGCAAAAGAAAACCGCCCCCGAGGCGCGGGGGCGGATTGCAGCCTTTCGGGCCAGCGGCTCAGAGCGCCGAGGCGATCCAGCTTTGCAGGGCGGCCTTGGGGGCGGCGCCGGTCTTGTTCGACACGACCTGACCATCCTTGAACAGGAACAGCGCAGGAATGCCGCGCACGCCCAACTGCCCGGCGGCGGCCTGATCGTGGTCGACGTTGACCTTCACGATCTTCACCTTGCCGGCGTATTCGTTGGACAGTTCTTCCAGCGCGGGGCCGATCTGGCGGCAGGGGCCGCACCATTCGGCCCAGAAATCGACAACCACCGGGATGGGCGACTGGCGCACCTCGGCGTCGAAGGTGGCATCGGTGACGGGCACGGTGGCCATGACATATCTCCTGTCGTGAATATGACGTTGCAGCGAAGGTAGGGACACGGCCCGTCGGCGTCAAGGCGGGCTGGCGCGGTCCAGCGCCGCCAACACAAGATCGTGCGGCAAGGGCATAAGCCGCGCGGCACTGGTCCACAAGATCGCGGTGTCGATCCGGCGACCGGGATAGATATCGGCCAGCGCGCGGGCATAGGCCCCCATCTGGCGCAGGAGACCGTCGGGCACCTCGGCAGGGCTTGCGGGCAATGTGGCGTTCGATTTGAAATCTACCGCCAGCACGGCGCCGTCGCCAATCACCAGTCGGTCGATGGTGCCCGTCATCTGACGTCCGTGCAGCGTGGCGGCAAACGGCACCTCGGCCAGCGTGCCGGGCGCGAACAAGGGCGCCAGATCAGGATGTTCCAGCACGGCGCGCGCCTCGGTCAGCACATCGGACCCGCCGGCAATGGTCGCGGCGAGCGTGGGCCAGTCCTGCGGCGGATGGTCGGGCAGGCGTTCCAGCAGCAGATGCAAGGCGGTGCCACGGGCCATCGCAATCGCTTCGGGCAGGCCTGCATCCCCCGGCAGCGCCTTGGCGCCGCCCAGATCGGACGGCTTGATCGGCACCGGGGGGCGTAGCGGCGCCGGGGCCGGGCTGGTTGCCCAGTGCGGCAGGGCCAGCGGCGCCGAAGCCTCGGGTGCGGCCCGCGCGCCCGCTGCGGGCCAGTCACCGAACGCCAGCCGCAGGCCCGGCCCTGCGGGCGTCTCGAAGGGGGCGGCGCCTGCGGCCTCGAGCCCCGTG
This sequence comes from Gemmobacter sp., assembly GCA_030683915.1. GTDB lineage: Bacteria > Pseudomonadota > Alphaproteobacteria > Rhodobacterales > Rhodobacteraceae > Wagnerdoeblera. Next base: position 2,203 of record JAUXPG010000040.1, on the reverse strand, counting down.
CGGATGCGGTTGTGCCAGCATTCGGGCTTGTCCACCTTGCCCGCCGCCGCAACCACCAGCCAGCTTTCCGCGCGCGTCATGGCGACATACAGCAGGCGCTGGTTTTCCTCTTCCCACCTGCGGGCCGTCTCTGCCTTGGCGGCGGTGATGGCGGCGGGGCTGTCATCGGCGCTGGTTTTCCAGACCGGAACATCGCCCAACAGAATCGTCTCGCCGCCTTGCGGTGGCTTGCGGTCGCCGGTGTCGGGCAAAATGACCACCGGGGATTCCAGCCCCTTGGACCCGTGGACCGTCATTACCCGGATACGGTCGCCCGCTGCATCGGCCTGCCGCTTGACCTCCACCTCGTCGGTTTGCAGCCATGTCAGGAACCCCGTCAGGCTGGGCACTTCCATACGTTCATAGGCCAGCGCCTGGCCCAGAAACTGGTCGATGCCGTCTTCGGCCTCGGGGCCAAGGCGGGCGATCAGGCGGCGGCGGCCATCGTGGCGGGTCAGGATGCGGTCGATCAGTTCGAACGGGCGCAGGAAATCGGCGCGGTTGCGCAGGTCGGTCAGCATGGCGCGGGTTTCGACGTGATCCTCCCGGCCGCGCAACGCCTCCCACAGCCAGCCCCGGCGTCCATGCGCCAGATCGAACACCTGCGCCTCGGACCAGCCAAACAGGGGTGAGCGCAGCGCCACGGCCAGCGACAGGTCATCCTCGGGCGTGGCGAGGAATGACATCAGCGCGGCCAGATCCTTGACCGCAATCTCGCCGCCCAGTTTCAGCCGGTCCGCCCCTGCGATAGGCAGGCCCGCCGCCTTGCAGGCGCGGATCACCTCGGCGAACATCGCCTTGCGGCGCTGCACAAGGATCAGCACGTCGCCCGCGCGCATCGGCCGGTCGCCGCCGCGCACCGGAATTCGCGTGCCGCTGTCCAGCCACGCCCTGATCTGCGCGGCGATGGTTTCAGCCAGCACCACCTCGGGCGCGCGGGGGGCGGGCAGGTCCACCGGGTCGAACCAGTCGCCGGGGTCGGGGTCGTCTTCGGCCACCACCACCGGCCACAAATCCACTCTGCCCGGCATGCCGTCGTTGAAGGCGATGTGCCCCACCGGCCCAAGGCTGGCAAACGGCGCGCAGGTCGCATCCACCGCGCGCAGCACGGCAGGCGAGGACCGGAACGAATATTCCAACGCATGACTTTGCAGCGGCGTGCCCATCGCGGCCAGCCGTGCGCCGAAATGCACCTGCATGGCGTCGAACTTTTCCAGGTCGGCGCCCTGAAACGAATAGATCGACTGCTTCTTGTCGCCCACGACAAAGACGGTGCGCGGGTTGTCGCGCGCGCCTTGGCCAGCGGTGAATTCCTGCGCCAGCAGTTCGATCACCCGCCATTGGTCGGGGCCAGTGTCCTGCGCCTCGTCCACCAGAATGTGGTCGATCCCGCCATCAAGGCGGTAGAGCACCCATTGCGCCACCGACGACACCGACAACAGGTCGCGCGCCCGCAGGATCAGGTCGTCGAAATCCAGCCAACCCCGCGCCTGTTTCCGGCGGTCGTATTCCGGCAGGAAGGCGGCGGCAAAATCGTGCAGCGCCTCGGCCTTGTGCAGCGCGCCCAAGGCGAGGCGTCGCGCGCGCGCCTGTTCCACACGGGCCATCAGGTTTTCCAGCGGGGTCAGCAGCGGGCCAAGTACCGGGCGGGTGTCCTTGGTGGGCAGTTTGCCGATCTTGGCGGCAAAGGGTTCCTTGGCGCTGCTGCCGGTCAACAGGATGGATTCCAGCCCTGCCAGTTCGGGCAACCCGGCGCGGATCAGGTCCAGCGCCCTGATCCGTGCCGCATCCTTGATATCGGTCGGTTTGCCGCCCTGCATCAGGTCGGCCACCTGCGCCAGCCACTCCGCCTCGCCGCCCAGAAACACGTCGGCCAGCAGGCGTTGCGGGGTGTCACCCGGCCGAAGGCCCAGCGCCACCGGCAAGGCCGCACGGGTCTGCGGGGTGAACCGGGCGCGCTGGGCGGCCACATCCTTGGCAAGGCTCAGGAAATCTTCGCCGGTATAAAGCGCGGCAAGACGGCGGACGACATCGGGCGCGCTGCGTTCGGCCATGTCCTCGATGATTTCCGCGCGCATCAGGTCTGCGGCGCGGTCATCCATTTCGCTGAAGCCCGGCGAAACCCCGGCCTCAAGCGGAAAGCGCCGCAGGAGCGAGGCGCAGA
>JAUXPG010000027.1 GCA_030683915.1 Gemmobacter sp. | reverse complement strand
CGACCTTGGGCCTGTGATGGCGACTTTGGCACTGGCACCCTATCACGATGGCCCGCGCACCCATTTCATTTCCAACGTCGATGGCGCCCACGCCGCCGATATCCTGCGCGGCCTGAATCCGGCAACCACGCTGGTCATCATCGCGTCCAAGACGTTCACCACAATCGAAACGATGACCAACGCCGCGACGGTGCGCGACTGGATGGCGGCGGCGGTCGCCGATCCGGCGGCGCAGATGGTGGCGGTGTCGTCGGCGGGCGACAGGGCGGCCGGATGGGGCATTCCGCCCCCGCGCGTGTTTGGCTTTGGCGATTACATCGGCGGGCGTTATTCCGTCTGGGGGCCGGTGGGCCTTGCGCTGATGTTGGCTATCGGGCCGGACCGCTTTGGCGAATTTCTGGGCGGTGCGGCCCTTATGGATCAGCATTTCCGCCAGGCTCCGCTGGCCGAAAACCTGCCGGTCCTGCTTGCGTTGACCGGCATCTGGCACAACCAGATCTGCGGCCATTCCACGCGCGCCGTGTTGCCCTATGACCAGCGGCTGTTGCGCCTGCCGGCCTATCTGCAGCAACTCGAGATGGAATCGAACGGCAAGCGGGTGGCGATGGATGGGGCCGACCTGCCGCGCCATTCCGGCCCTGTGGTATGGGGCGAACCGGGCACCAACGGGCAGCACGCATTCTATCAACTCATCCATCAGGGCACCCGCGTCATCCCTTGCGAATTCCTGATCGCCGCCGAAGGTCACGAACCAGACCTTGCCACGCACCACCGGCTGCTGGTCGCCAATTGCCTTGCCCAGTCCGAGGCGCTGATGCGCGGGCGCTCGCTCGATGATGCGCGCGCGATGATGGCGGCAAAGGGGGTGACGGGGGCCGAACTTGACCGGCAGGCGCGGCATCGGGTGTTTCCGGGCAACCGGCCATCGGTGACGCTGGCCTATCGCAAGTTGACGCCAGCGGTGCTGGGCATGATCCTTGCGCTTTACGAGCATCGGGTGTTCGTTGAAGGCATCATACTGGGCATCAACAGTTTCGACCAGTGGGGCGTGGAGTTGGGCAAGGAACTGGCTGTTGCACTTGAGCCCCTGCTGAGTCCCGGCGCCGATGACAGCGCCAAGGATGGCTCCACCCGATTGTTGTTGGCGCATTTACGCGCCCACTAGGCCGGGGTGCAGCGTTGCCATTGCGCCCGGCGTCAGGTCGGGTATCTTGTCCGCCGGAACAACCGGAAAGGACAGGCTGATCCATGCCGCCAAGTTCGGTGCTGATTGCCGACGATCATCTTTTGCTGCGCGATACATTGCTGCATTACCTTGACGCCGAGCCGGATCTTCAGATCGACGCCGCCAGCACCTTTGCCGAGGCGCTGGACAAGGTTCAGGCCCATGGCCGGTATGATGTGGTCGTCCTCGACGTTGTGATGCCGGGAATGTCCGGGCTTGAAAGTGTGGTGCAGATGCTGGCGGCCAATGCCGGCGGTGCAGTGGTGCTGATGTCTGGACGGGTTCCGCATGCGCTGATCGATGGCGCCATGCGGGCAGGGGCACGCGGCTTTATCCCCAAAAGCCTGCCTGCCGGAACATTGCGGCAGGCTTTGCGGCAGGTGCTGGCTGGCCGGGTCTATTTGCCGCCCGAACTGCATTCGGATCTGCCACGGGCCTTGCCCGCCGGTTTGGCGCACCTGACCCCGCAAGAGGGGCGCGTGCTGCGCCATCTGTGTGAAGGTCGGTCGAACAAGGAAATTGCCCGCGCGATGGACCTGACCGAAGTCACCATCAAAACCCACATGCGCGCGATCTGCACCAAACTGGACGCCCGCAACCGGACCCACGCCGCGCTGATCGGCAGCACGCATTTCAAGGCGTGAACGCGCTTGGACATGCATTGGGTGTTGCATCCGGCAATGCTGCGATGCAGCATGGCATGGGCCGAATCCGGCCCTTGCATCGGGGAAGATGATGTATCCGACCGGCGGCGTGATCACTGTAGCCCAACAAAAGGGCGGAAGCGGCAAGACAACGCTGGCCGCGACGCTGGCAGTGGGGTTTTTCCGGGCGGGCGCGCGCGTCGCCCTTCTCGATACCGATCCGCAAGGCAGCCTTGGTCGCTGGTTCATGACCCGGCGCGAACGATTGGGTGACGCCGGCATGGAAATGTCCACCGCCTCGGCGTGGGGCGTGGGCTATGAATGCGACAAACTGCGCCGGACCTGCGATGTGGTGATCATCGACACGCCCCCCAAGGTTGACAGCGACCTGCGGCCTGCCTTGCGCGCGGCCGATCTGGTGGTGGTTCCGGTGGCGGCCAGCCATCTGGACCTTTGGGCAACCGAAGGCGTTCTGGACCTGTGCGCGCGTGAAAAACGCCGGGTGGCCATCGTGCTCAACCGGGTCAAGGCCGGGACGCGTCTGGGCGCGGAAATCGCGCAGGCTGCGCAGGCGCTGCATGCGGGCATCGCCACGGCAAAACTCGGCTACCGCGTCGCCTTTGCGGAGTCGATGGGACTGGGCCTTGGTGCACAGGAACTCGGCAACACGTCTGCCGCCACGCGCGAGGCCGATGCCCTGCTGGCCGAATTGGCTGCCGGTTTGCCCGCCCAAGGGTGATTTAGATCAAGGCGCGCCTGGCCTGCCTGCGGCATCGTGTTTTCGCCTGAACAGGAGAAACCCGATGTATGCCAATATCCTCGTCCC
>JAUXPG010000006.1 GCA_030683915.1 Gemmobacter sp. | reverse complement strand
GGATCTTGGTTTCCGCCTGGATCTGCCGGACGACTTCTAAGCCGACGGGAAGAATTACCCGGCAGGCTGTCGCGGCAGCTGTCAGGTCCTAGAAGGCCTGACAGCTGCCCAAAACAAGATAGTCATTCTTGCGGTCGCGCAGCTCCGCCCGATCCGTCCCGATGCTCAGCCACCCGCCTGGCGAGGTCATTGTAAGGACGAATCTGCCGGTCTGCATGGAATAGTTGAAAACCATTGTTGCGACCCGCGAGTTAATGCAGGTCAGGACATCCGGAGCCTTGTTTGGAAATTGCCGCTTGCAGTGATACGGAGTTTTGGTGGATTCGACGCCAGAGACTGTCGCGTAATCATTGCTGAAGCGAATGGCATACCGCTTCCCGATTGACACATCGTCATACACGGGACCCCAAGTATCCTCTGTCAACATGAGGCCAACCATGTGTTCAACGATGCAGTAGAGTGTTTTGTCCTCGGCAAGAGCAGGGCCAGAGAGAAGGGTCAAAGACAGACCTGCTGCATAAAGAACCTTCACGGCTACTCTCCTGCATCCAAAAAATGACTTGGCGTGGAGATTATCGCTTCTGGCGACATGCCGCGCAACCGCGTTGGGCTCAAGGCCTATACTTGGACAATCTCCCTTGCTGCCCGTGCGCCGACAAGGCGCCCACACCTTGCGATGTCGTCGGCTTGCTACTGCCGGACAGCCTCGACCCGTCGGTTCAAGGCGCGCCCCTCGGCGGTATCGTTGGACGCGATCGGCTCTGCCTCCCCGCGGCCGTCGGCGGTCAGGCGCGAAGCCGCAATACCGGCGCTGACAAGCCACGCCTTCACAGCGCTGGCGCGACGCTCTGACAGGCGCTGGTTGCTGGCGTCGCTTCCTTGGTCGTCGGTATGACCGATCAGGGCAAGATTGAGGTCAGGCTGGGCTCTGAGAACCCGGGCCAGGTCGGTCAAAACCGCGTCGGCTCCGGGATCAAGGTCCGCGGAGCCGGTTCTGAAGGTTATGTAAAGCTGGGCACTGCCATGAAGCCCCAGGCTTTCAGCAAGCGGCGCCTGGACAGGGGTGGTCACCTTGCCGGCGCCCGGCTCAATCGTGAACCCGAAGGCCACGCCGGTGCGATCCGTGGTGCGGACACCGTTTCGTTCCGAGCGCGATAAACTTCCACAGGCGGCGCGCGCCGGACAATCACCTTGCCGCCCAGCGGTCCAGCGGCACCCGCATGGAGCGCGGCGCGGCATATCGTGCTGTCGCTCGTGTAGGAGCGGTCGCCCCACGCGTCACCCTTCTGGGTCGCCTCACCGGTGCACAGGCACTCAAGGGGCTCGGTCTCGCCGGCAAAGCCCGTAAAGCGGTCTGGGCAAAGCTCGCCAAACTCTGTCGGCGTTGCCCCTTCGATGATGACGCTGCGGTCATAGCCATCATACGCGAGACTGGTCACCCCGTTGCGCCACGATCCGCGATAGCCCGGCCGACTTCCCTCGACGCGCAGCGATATTTTCCCGCCCGCCCGGTCAATGACGCCGGCATGCACTGCGGCGCGGCAAAGGCCGCTATCGGCCGTGTAGGGGTTGCTGCCCCAGACATCGCCGCGGCTTGTCTGCGTCGCGTCGCAGACGCAGTCCAACGCCGTCACCCTATCCTTGTTTCGCAGATCCGCAGGACAGGCCTGCACCTCGGCAATGGCTATGCCCTCGAACCTGAAGCTGGCCCCGTAAGGCCCATAGTCGTTGGTGGAAATCCCGTTTCGGCTCGTTCCGCTATAGAGCTCACGCCCTGGCTCGGGAATAACCGTCAAGACACCCCCCATCGCGCTGATCGCGCCGGCATGGACGGCAGCAACGCAAAGCTTCGAGTCAGCGGTGTAGATCCCGTCGCCCCAGACATCGCCCGAGCGGGTTTCCTCCGCAGGGCATCGGCAGGTAAGAGGCGCGACGCCGCCTCGGAAATCCCGTGGACACTCGGGTTCAGAAGCCAGCGCTTCACCGGACCACGGCGCCACGGCAGCCGCCACTACGATGACCTGAAGCATCTTGCGCATGAAGGGATCTCCCGTCGCGATGGTTTGGTCAGCGTAACGCAGCACCTTCGAACCCAAAGCGCCCATACGTATGGCGGTTTCGCTCTTTTGGTGGCCGACGTCACAACGCCACATCGCCGCAGGTACTCAGTCCTGATCGGCGGCCTCCTGCATTGCGCGCTCCCTTCGCCTAAATTACACTCCTGATCTGTGCGGATGAATTGGGTGTGTTCAATGGGCCGTATCAAGGTGAATCTGACGTTGGACGCCGAAGTGGCCGAGACGGCCCGCGCGCTCGGTCTCAACATGTCGCGCCTTGCTGAAAAGGCGATTACCGAAGCAATCAAGACAGAGCGCAATCGGCTGTGGCGCGAAGAGAACCGGGCGGCGAACGCGGCTTATGCCGAGGAATTGGCCCGCGAGAGGCTGCCCCTTGCCGCGTTTCGCACCTTCTGAAAGGCGCGAGATATGGCGCAGTTTGACGTGCTTCGCTTGAAAGGCGGCATATCTCGCGCCGTTCTGGGTGCCCGTCGTCCGCGTCTCGTGGCTATCGCGCGATAAAGGAACCGCAGCGAGCGGCAGTCTCGCTCAGTTCGTCGAGCAGGGTGGGGTCGGTTTCGACCATCCGGACCGATTCCACGGAAAAATCCGCCGGATCAAGCCGGTCACCGAAGATCAGCATGGCGAGGGCCGCGCTGTCGCGCACCGAAGACCAGACGATGCCGTCGGCATCCGGATTATCCCGCCATGCGATACCGGCCAGGTGCCGACAGAACGGATAGACGCTGCCATGGGCCTGGAACATCTCCTCCCAGGGGATACCGAGGCCGCGCAGTTCCGGCGTGAAGAAGCCCACGAGCCGCAGCGTCCGCTTGGGGGCAATCACGCTCACGCCACGGTCCTCGACCAACTGCCGGCGGTAGCCGCCATACTTCGACGGCGGATCGCGGAACATGGTCTCATAAGCCGCGCCATCGAAGGTCGTGGCTGCATAGAAAGTCGGAATGCATGTCCCGGCCGGAGTCATGAGTGGGGCAAACCGCGTCGCCGCGCCACGACTGTCAATCGGCATCCAATCGGGCCCCCTGATCGGCGTCCAAAAGTGACCCCCTTGGCGGGACGTAAGCTGGCCCGAGGCGGCGTAGCTTTTCAGCTGGCGCAGCCGTCTCGGGCCAGCGTTTCAGCCGGGCTCAGACGCGG
>JAUXPG010000328.1 GCA_030683915.1 Gemmobacter sp. | reverse complement strand
AAATATCCTCGGGGGGTGAATTGGCCGCAGGCCAAGAGGGGGGCAGACAGCCCCCCTTCTCCCCTCATTCCGCACGTCGGCAGGTCAGGCTGCGGCGCCTTCGGCCCGGGGATAGCGCGTTGCCATTGTCACGCCACGGATGGCATTGAGCAGCATCAGCGCGCCCCAGAGCCCGTGGTTGCCAAGCGTCGGCACCGCGACCACCACCGCCACGGCATAGACCGCCACCGAGACGATCATGGTGTTGCGCATCTCGCGCGTCAGAGTGGCGCCGATGAAGATGCCGTCGTACATGTAGCTTGCCACAGCCACGGTGGGCGCGATGATCAGCCACGGCAAGAAGGCGCGCGCTTCGACGCGGACCTCGGGCGCCGTGCTCATCACGTCGATGATCGCCGGTCCTGCCAGCCCGAAGAACGCGCCAAGCACAAGGCTTCCCAGCACCGCCCATTGCGAGGTGACGATGGCCGCGCGGCGCACGTCGCGGGCACGGCGGGCGCCCACCGCCTGGCCCACCAGTGTTTCGGCAGCGATGGCGAACCCGTCCAGAGCATAGGCGGTGATCTCCAGGAACTGCAGCAAGATCTGGTTGGCCGCGAGCGTCACATCGCCAAAGCCCGCGCCGAGAAAGAGGAAGGTGGTGAAACTGCCTTGCAGCAGCACCGAGCGGATCATGATGTCGGTGTTCACCGCAAGCATCCGCCGCAGCGGCGCGACCGCAAGAAGCCGCGCACGGTCGGCCCAGGCCCTGCTGGCAAACGCGCCACGGCAGAGCCAAAGCCCCAGCGCGAGCCCTGAATACTCTGCAATCAGCGTGGCCATCGCCACCCCCGGCACACCCCAGCCAAGGCCCAGCACGAACCACAGGTCCAGCGCGATGTTGAGCCCGTTCATCCACAGTTGCAGCACCAACACGCCACGGGTGCGTTCCAGCGCGATCAGCCAGCCTGTCACCGCATAAAGCGCGATGGTGGCGGGTGCGCCCCAGATGCGGATGGCCAGATACTGCCGCGCGAGTCCCTCGACCTCGGCCGAGGCGGGGGCCAGACGGAAGGCCGCCCAGACCAACGGCACCTGAAGGGCAATCAGCAGCAGCCCTGCCGCCACCCCGATCCCGAGCCCCCGCAGCAGGACGGCGCCGCTTTCGGCGCGGTCGCCCGCCCCTTGCGCCTGCGCTGCCAGCCCACTGGTGCCCATCCGCAGAAAGCCGAAGATCCAGTAGACCGAAGCGAGGATAATCGCCCCCATCCCCACTGCGCCGATCGGTGCGGCCAGGCCCAGTTGCCCCACCACCCCGGTATCCACCGCGCCCAAAATGGGTACGGTCGCATTCGACAACACGATCGGCGCCGCGATGCGCAGCACCCGGGCGTGGGTGATGTCAGCCATGTGCCGGCGGGTCGCTGCGTTCGGGCATCAGGAAATGCCCGGTCGCCTGGGCGAACAGGCGCGTGCGGTTGTCCTGCCAGGCCTCGACATGCACCGAGGCATAGCGCCGGCCCGACCGGTTCACCCGCGCGCGGGCATAGGCATCGCGCGGCAGGCCCGAGCGCAGGTAATCCACAGTGAAATCAATGGTCTTGGGCAATTGCGGCAGGTGGGTCGGGTGCAGCGTGGTCGGATCAAGCCGGCCTTGCTCCATGTCCTCCCACAGCGCCTGCCACGCAAGTTCGATGATCGCGGTGGTTTCCAGAAACCCGGCCGTCGCCCCGCCATGCAGCGCGGGCAGCGTCGGATTGCCGATCAGGCTGTCGTCATAGGGCATGATCGCGGTGAGTTCGTCGCCGCGGCGGTCGAACTGGAAACCCATGAACTGGATATAGGGCACGCCGCCGACCAGTGCGCGCAAGGCGGCGTCGCGGCGCTGCTTGATGACCTGGACGGGCTCGGGGCGCGGGCGCGGGCTCATGGGCGGGGCCTGCGGCCGGCTTCGTTGGTGAAGGCGCCGGTGGCGACGGCGACCGGGCGCGTGGTGTCCTCATCGGTGGCCGTGGCACGGATGAAGGCCACCGTGCGCGTCATGTTGTAGCAGATCGCCTCGGCCCGGATGCGTTGGCCGGGGGTGGCCGGGCGCATGTAGTCGATGCGCAGGTCCAGCGTGGCGGTGCTGCCCGAACTGCCCGGATGCAGCGTGGTTGCCAGCCCCGAGGCGGTGTCCAGCAGCGCATAAACCGCGCCGCCGTGCAGCACGCCGGTGCCCGGGTCCCCCACAAGGCGCGGATCATAGGGCATGGACAGCACGCAGCGCCCTTCGCTCACCTCGTCCAGACGCATGTTCATCGCCCTAGCATGGGGCAGCGAATCGACGAAATGCTGCGGGGTGACCGCTTTCATGGCCGGACCTCTGGTTGACCCTTCGCCGCGCAGTCAAGCACCGGCGGCGAGGCCAGTGCAAGCCCCGATTGCGCAGGCGCGGCATCCGGCCTAACCTGCCCCCGGGGCAGGAGGATGCGATGGCCGACACGGTGCTGACCTTCAAGGACATGTGCGCGCGGTTCGACGTGACCCCGCGCACCTTGAGGTATTACGAATACATTGAACTCCTCAGCCCGCAAAAGCAGGGGCGCGCCCGGTTCTATGGCCCGCGCGAGGTGGCGCGCATGACGCTGATCCTGCGCGGGCGGCGGTTCGGGTTCAGCCTTGAGGAAATCCGCCAATGGCTGGAAATCTATCAAAAGCAGGGAACAGCGGCGCAGAATGCGGCGTTCGTCGCGATGGCCGACCGCCAGTTGGCCGAACTGGACCGCCAGTTGGCCGACCTTGCCGCCGCGCGGGCCGACCTTGCCGCAGTAAGGGCCGACGCCTTGCGTGGAATTGATGCGCCGGCGCCGCCGCAGGCTTGATCCCGGGGCGGGTGGTGCCTAGTGTCGCCTAGCCGCCACACCGGCGCGGCGCCCAGACCCGGACCCCCCTTGCGATGACCCCGCCCGTCAACTCCGAACCCACTGCCAGCCCGCCCGCGTCACCCCAGTCCGACGACCCGCGCCGCTTGCAGGTCTGGTTCATCGGGATCATCGCCTTTGCGGTCATCCTGTTCCTGCTGGTCCAGGCCAAGTTCCTGCTGATTTCGCTGGCCATCGCGATCATCCTGTTCTCGCTGACCTCGGATGCCATCAGTTCCATCCAGCGGCTGCGCTTCGGCGAGGCGAAGTTTTCGATCTGGGTCGCAAGCTTTCTTGCGGTGGCGCTGATCGCAGGGGTGCTGATCACGCTGTCCGCCCTGATCCTGACGCAGGCGAACACCGTGGTGTTCACCGTGATGCAATACGCCGACCCTGCGCAACGGGCGCTGGCCAACCTGTTCGCCTGGATGGGCGCCGATGTGGAACAGGCGGTGCTGAACTGGCTGAAGGGCGTGCAGATCGGGCCCTGGATGGCGGCGATGGCCGGACAGGCCGGCAACATCGCCTCGGGCGCGGTGCTGGTCACGTTGTTCGTCGGGTTCCTGTTTCTGGAACGGTTGTGGTTCCACCCCAAACTGCTCAGCCTGATGGGCGATGCCGAGCGTGCGGCGCGCGTGGAGCGGATCATTTCGTCCATCGTGCATCGGGTGAACCGCTATCTGATCGTCAAGACCGTGGTCAGCTTGATCACCGGCGCGCTGGTCTATGGCGTGATGACGGTTTTCGGGCTGGAGCTTGCCGTGGCGATGGGGGTGCTGACCTTTGTGCTGAACTTCATTCCCAATGTCGGGTCCATTCTGGCGACGCTTGCCACCGCGCTGGTGGCCTATGTGCAGTCGGGCGATCAGGTGACGGGGGTCGCGGTGCTGGCCATCGTCACCGGCATCCAGTTCGTCGTCGGTCAGGTGCTGGACCCGCTGTTTCTGGGCAAGACGCTGCGGCTGTCCTCGTTCGGCATCATCGCGTCGCTGGCATTCTGGGCGGCGGTCTGGGGCGTGCCGGGGATGTTCCTTGCGGTGCCGATCATGGTGTCGATCATGATCGTGTGTTCGCATATTCCGGGGCTGCGGCCAGTGGCGGTGCTGCTGTCGCGCGAAGGGCTGCCGGACACCGACCTGGACCTCAGCGGTGCGCGGGCCGAGGACCGGCGCGAGGCGGCCTGACCCTCTGGACCTTTGGCCGCAAGGATGGTCTTGTGCCGCCAACGGCACAATCGGGGGGATCATCCGGCCATGGCTTTCGGCACAAATATCCGCACGTGGTTTCAGGGCACATGGCATCAGGGCGATGTCATGGTGATGCGCGCGGCGGATCACGGCATCTGGCAGGGGTCGAGCGTGTTCGACGGCGCGCGCTGGTTTGACGGCATGGCGCCCGATCTGGACAAGCACTGTGCGCGGGTGAACAGGTCGGCCGAGGCGATGATGATCACGCCGACAATGGACCCCGATACCATGGCCGCCCTCGCGCGCGAAGGGCTGGCGGGCTATGGCCCCGGTGCGGCGGTTTATGTGCGGCCGATGTACTGGGCCATCAACGGGTCAGAACTGGGCATCGCACCGGCGCCGAATTCCACCGGCTTTGCGCTGTGCCTTGAAGAAGTGCCGATGCCGGCGGCAGAGTTTTCCACTACGGTCACGCGCACCCGCTTTCGGCGCCCCGTGCTGGAAAGCAGCGTGTGCAATGCCAAGGCGGGCGCGCTTTACCCCAACAACGCGCGGATGCTGGTCGAGGCGCAGCACAAGGGGTTCGGCAACGCGCTCTGCGCGGATGTGATGGGCAATCTGGCCGAAAGCGCCACCGCCAACGTGTTTTTGGTGAAGGATGGCGAGGTGTTCACCCCGGTGGCGAACGGCACCTTCCTTGCAGGCATCACCCGCGCGCGTCACATCGCCAACCTGCGCGCCGACGGGGTGACGGTGCACGAAACGGTGCTGACCTTTGCCGACGTCGAGACGGCGGACGAGGTGTTCCTGTCGGGCAACTTCGCCAAGGTGACAGCGGTGCGGCAGTTCGACGACGTGCATTACCCGGCCCCCGGGCCGATGACCAAACGGGTACGGGCGCTCTATTGGGATTGGGCGCGCACCGAGGCGGCGCGCCACTGAAGGGCGTGCGGGGGGCTGCCCGCCCCCCGCCCCCCCGGCCCAAG
>JAUXPG010000154.1 GCA_030683915.1 Gemmobacter sp. | reverse complement strand
CCATCGTGATCGGGTCGAACGACATCGTGAACCCCGCCGCGCAGGAGGACCCCAACAGCCCCATCGCCGGGATGCCGGTTCTGGAATGCTGGAAGGCCAAGCAGGTCTTTGTGTCGAAGCGCGGGCAGGGCACCGGGTATTCGGGCATCGAAAACCCGCTGTTCTACAAGGAAAACACCCGCATGTTCTATGGCGACGCCAAGAAATCGCTGGATGCCTTGTTGCCGATGATCGACTGACCGGGCCTGACAGACCCGCGAAAGGGCCCCTTCGGGGGCCCTTTTTCATGCCTGTCCCTCGGAGGGACACGGTGCGTTTCAAGCAAAATCAATCACTTGCCGGGCCGATTTAACGATTTGTTAACGATCGTCAGGCCAGAACCAGCCCGCCTTCGCGTTCCAGAAAGGCGATGATCTGGGGCAGGCCGATGCCGTGGCGGACCTGTGCCAGAACATAGGGACGCGGGCCGCGCGCGGTGCGGGTGTCGGACTCGAGCAGCGCAAGATCGACACCGACATAGGGGGCAAGATCGGTCTTGTTCACCACCAGAAGGTCGGATTTCGTCACGCCGGGGCCGCGCTTGCGCGGAATGTCCTGCCCTGCAGCGGTGTCGATGACATAGATCGTCAGGTCGGCCAGTTCGGGTGAGAAGGTGGCCGCCAGATTGTCGCCGCCCGATTCGATCAGGATCAGGTCCAGGTCGGGGAAATTGCGGTTCAGGTCGGCCACGGCGGCAAGGTTGATGCTGGCGTCTTCGCGGATGGCGGTGTGCGGGCAGCCCCCCGTTTCCACGCCGCGGATGCGGTTGCCGGGCAGCACCTGCGCGCGCATCAGGTATTCGGCGTCTTCGCGGGTGTAGATGTCGTTGGTGATCACCGCCATCGAGCAGCGCGGGGCCAGCGCGCGGGCGAGTTGTTCGGTCAGCGCGGTCTTGCCTGCGCCGACGGGGCCGCCGATGCCGACGCGGAGGGGGCCGTGGGTGGTCATGTGCGGAACAGCCTTGGTTGCAGGGTTTCATGGGCCATTGCGGCCAGATCGGCGGCAAAGCACGAAGATGCCAGATCGTCCAGCGAGGCTGCGGCGGCGCGGTCGGCCAGCGACTGCACCAAGGGGCGCAGCGCGGCAAGGATCGCCTGGGCGCGGGTCTGGCCCAGCGGCACGGCGCGGGTGGCGATGGTGACAAGGTTGGTGGCGAAGCTGTTGAGATAGAGCGCCACCACCACCGGCACCGGCACGCCCAAGGGGCGCGCGGCCTGCGCCAGCGCCAGGGGCAGCGGGCGGGGCGGGTGCTGGCCCAGCGTCAGGGCAAAGGCGGCGCCCTGATCGCAGGTTTCGGTCAGCCGTTCGGCGCTGGTGGCCAGCGCGCGGGCCAGCCCCGACAGCGCGTCAAGATCGGCGTCGGGTGCGAGCCCCGCGGCCAGCAGCAGCGCATCCTGCCAGCCGGAGCCGTGGCGCAACAGGTCGGCGACCCAGTGTTCTACCGCGTCGGCATCCGCCAGCCGCCCGTCGGCGATGGCGGTTTCCAGCCCGTGCGAACAGGCGAAGGCCCCGGTGGGAAACGCAGGGGAGAGCCACTGCACCAGCGTCAGCAGGCCGGGGGCCGCGGGGTCAATGGCCGTGGCCGTGCGGGTGGAAGTGATCATGTCCATGGTCGTGCCCGTGTGCGTGGCTGTGCGGGTGGTCTGGCGCCGGGCCGTGGTCGTGGCCCATGGTGCGGCCAAGGCCGTAGGCGCCGCCTTCGGGGGTGAAGGGTTCGGACACGGTGCGCAAGGTGGCGCCCTGCTGGATCAGCATTGCCTCGATCACGTGGTCGCGGCGGATCAGCAGGCGCCCCGGTTCGATCTGGCAGGGCGTGTGGCGGTTGCCGATGTGCCATGCAAGGCGCGGCAGGTCGCCGGTGATTTCGACAAGGGCCTCTGGGGCGGCGACGACCTGCACGCGGGTGCCGTCGGACAGTTCAAACCCCCAGTGGGCGTCAAGGTTGGTCAGCGCGGGCAGATCGACCAGAAAGGCCGTGCCCTGCGCCGTCGTCAGGCGGCGGCGGCGGATGAGGCGGCCGTCATAATCCAGCACGACGCGGTCATGGGCGTGCAGCGGGCCCGGCGGCAGGAGGCGGGTGGCGGTGAGCATGGGGCGGTCCTTGGCGGTCAGTACAGGAAATAGCGCTGTGCCAGCGGCAGTTCGCTGGCCGGTTCGCAGGTCAGAAGTTCGCCGTCGGCGCGCACCTCGTAGGTTTCGGGGTCCACCTCGATCTGCGGGGTGGCGGAGTTGAGCCGCATGTCGGATTTGGTGATGTCGCGGCAGTGCTGCACGGCGACCAGATCCTTGCGCAGGCCCAGCCGGTGGCCGATGCCGTCATCGAGCGCGGCGCGGCTGACGAACAGGGCGGCGGCGCGGGTGACCGCCCCGCCATAGGCGCCGAACATCGCGCGGGTGTGGACGGGTTGCGGCGTGGGGATCGAGGCGTTGGGGTCGCCCATCTGGGCCACAACGATCTGGCCGCCGAGCAGCACCATTTCGGGTTTTGCGCCGAAAAAGGCCGGGGACCACAGCACAAGATCAGCGCGTTTGCCGGGTTCGACGCTGCCGATTTCGCCGCTCATGCCGTGGATGAGCGCGGGGTTGATGGTGTATTTCGCGATGTAGCGCTTGACCCTGGCGTTGTCGTTGGCGCCGGTTTCCTGCGGCAGGCGCCCGCGCTGGAGCTTCATCTTGTGCGCGGTCTGCCATGTGCGGGTGATGACCTCGCCCACGCGGCCCATGGCCTGACTGTCGGAGGAGATGACGGAAAAGGCGCCAAGGTCGTGCAGGATGTCTTCGGCGGCGATGGTCTCGCGGCGGATGCGGGATTCGGCGAAGGCCACATCCTCGGGCACCTTGCGCGACAGGTGGTGGCAGACCATGAGCATGTCGAGATGTTCCTCGATCGTGTTCACGGTATAGGGCATGGTCGGGTTGGTGGAGGACGGCAGGATGTTCTGGCTGCTGACCACCTTGATGATGTCGGGGGCGTGGCCGCCGCCTGCGCCTTCGGTGTGAAAGGCGTGGATGGTGCGCCCCCGGATGGCGGCAAGGGTGTTTTCCACGAAGCCCGATTCGTTGAGCGTGTCGGTGTGGATCATCACCTGGATGTCGGTTTCATCGGCCACGGTCAGGCAGCAGTCGATGGCGGCGGGGGTGGTGCCCCAGTCCTCGTGCAGTTTCAGCGCGGCGGCCCCGGCGCGGACCTGTTCGTGCAAGGCGGCAGGCAGGCTGGCGTTGCCCTTGCCGGCAAGGGCGAGGTTCATCGGGAAGGCTTCGAAGGCCTGCAGCATGCGGCTGATGTGCCAGGGGCCGGGGGTGCAGGTGGTGGCAAGGGTACCGTGCGCGGGACCGGTCCCGCCGCCGAGCATGGTGGTGATGCCGGAATGCAGCGCGTCGTCGATCTGTTGCGGGCAGATGAAGTGGATATGCGCGTCGAACCCGCCGGCGGTGAGGATGCGGCCTTCGCCGGCGATGATTTCGGTGCCGGGGCCGATGATGATGTCCACGCCCGGCTGGGTGTCGGGGTTGCCCGCCTTGCCGATGCGCGCGATGCGACCGTCGCGCAGCCCGACATCCGCCTTGAGGATGCCGGTCCAGTCCACGATCAGGGCGTTGGTGATGACGGTGTCCATCGCACCCTGGGCGCGGGTCAGCTGGCTTTGGCCCATGCCGTCGCGGATGACCTTGCCGCCGCCGAACTTTACCTCGTCGCCATAGCGCAGCGCGTTGGCGCCGCCTGCGGTGCGTTCGGCGATCAGGTCGCGTTCGACCTCGATGATCAGGTCGGTGTCGCCAAGGCGCAGCCGGTCGCCCACGGTGGGGCCATACATGTCGGCGTAGGACGCGCGGGATAGGGCGTGGGGCATCGGGGCCTCGGGTGGTTGGGGCGCGCGCCGTTGCAGGCGCGCGCGGGGGTCAGGTCTGGAAGCGGTCGTCTACCGGCACTTGCAGCGCGGTGGCAAGCGCGTTGGTCTGCGCGGCCATCGCCACCACGGCCAGCAGTTCGGCGTGCATGGCCGGGGTCATGCCCTTGGACCGGGCCGCCGCCGTGTGGCTGTGGACGCAATAGCTGCATCCGTTGGCGGTGGAGACGGCGATATAGACCATCTCCTTGACCAGCGGATCGAGCGCGCCGGGTGCCATGACCTGTTGCAGCCGGTCCCAGACATGGGCGAGCTGCGCGGGGTCATGCGCCAGGGCGCGCCAGAAGTTGTTGACGTAATCGGTCTGGCGCTTGGCCCTTATGTCGTCGAACACCGCGCGGGCCTGCGGGCTGGCGGCATCGTCGGACAGCAGGGGAACGGTTGCCATCAGACCACCGCCATGATGCGGGCGGGGCCGCCGGTGCCGCCCTTGTGCGTGGGCGCGCCGACAAAGACGGTGGCGCCGGTGGCGGGCACGTTGTCGAGGCCGGCCACGTTCTCGATTCCATACCGGCCGCCGGGCAGCCAGCTGAAATGCACCGCGAAGTCCGCGGAGTTGCCGGGGTCGAGCGACAGGGTGTCCACCGCGATGGAGGCGACATCCATGCCCGCCAGCATGTCGGTGGCCGCCTTGGAGAAGCCGGGAAAGGCGAACTTGCCATCCGGGGTGTTGCGGTAGTCGGGCGACGCCACCTTGTCGGCCCAGCCCGAATTCATCGCCACACAGGCGCCTGCGGGTATGGCGCCGTTCGCGGAGACCCATTTTTCGATATCGTCGGGTTCGACCATCGCGTTGGCGTCGTCGCGGGCCTTGGCCTTGATGTCGATGACACACAGCGGACAGACCAGCCGTTCGGGCGGCAGGTCGGCCACCGAGGTGCCGTCGGCTGTAAAGTGCAGCGGCGCGTCGATGTGGGTGCCGGTGTGTTCAAAGATCGTCAGTTTCCAAAGCTGATAGCCCGCATCGGCAAACTTGACCGCAGGTTCGTAGAGGATGCCGGGGTTGCCGTCGAATGTGGGGAAGCTGCCGTCATAGCCGTGGGTCAGGTCCACCACTTTGCCCGTGGCCTGCGCCAGCGCGGGTCGGGCCGAGGTGAGGCCCGAGGCGACCACCGCCGCCGTGGTGGCCGCAGCCCCGGTGAACAGCGCGCGGCGCGAGAGCATGGAGGATTTGATGTCTTCGATCAGGCAGGCGTTGCACATGAGTCCTTATCCCTGTTCGTGGGCGCGGACCCGCGCGGGGCCCGCGCAGTTGCAAAGGCGCGGCGAAACCGCGCCTGCCGTAGCCTTCCACCGGGGGGCGCATGCGTCAAGCATCGAGCGGCCCCATGATGTGCCCGTTGAAACCCAGCACGGTGCGCCCGCCGGAGAAGGGGATCAGCCGCACCTCGCGCGTTTGGCCGGGTTCGAAGCGCACAGCGGTTCCGGCGGGGATGTCAAGCCGCTGGCCGCGCGCGGCGGCGCGGTCGAACGACAGGCCGGCGTTGGTTTCGGCAAAGTGGTAATGGCTGCCGACCTGCACCGGGCGGTCGCCGGTATTGGCGACCATCAGCAGCGTCACCGGCGCATGTGCGTTCAGGATGATGTCGCCCGGCGCTGGGAACAGCTCGCCCGGGATCATCTGCGCCCCCAAAGCCGGAGCAGCGCCAAAGCCGCCACCACGCCCAGCCCGGCGGCGACAATCCAGCCGGTTTCGATGCCGTGGGGGTGGTGGTGCAGCCCTTCATGCGCGAGGGCGGGGGTGCCGACCAGCAGGGCAGGCAGGAGGATGCGCAACATCGGTGGTCCCTTTCAGCGGATGGGGTGGTGGACGGTGACCAGTTTGGTGCCGTCTGGGAAGGTCGCCTCGACCTGAACGGAATGGATCATCTCGGGCACGCCTTGCATGCAGTGGTCCCGGGTGATGACATGGGCGCCCGACTCCATCAGGTCGGCGACCGATCGGCCATCGCGGGCGCCTTCGACGACGTAATCGGTGATGAGCGCGATGGCCTCGGGGTGGTTCAGCCGCACGCCGCGCGCCAGCCGGTTGCGGGCGACCATGGCGGCAAGGCTGACCAGCAGCTTGTCCTTTTCGCGGGGGGTCAGGTTCATCTCGGGGCCTCAGTTTTGCCAGACGCGGGGCAGGGGGCGGGGGCGGAGGGTGGTAAGCAGGCGCAAGAGCTGGCGGCGCAGGGGACAGCCGTCGGGGGCCATCAGGCGCACGATCAGCCGCCCGTCAAAGCCGGTGGCGGCGGCGGTGACGCCGGGTTCCGACAGCGTGGCGCGGGCGGCGGCCAGCGCGTCTTCGGCCCCTTGGGCGCACAGCACCACGGTGGACAGCGCGCGCGCCCCTGCAAGGCCGGGCGTGCCGGTGCCAAGTCGCGCGGGGTCCAGCGCCAGCGGGTCAAGGTGCACCGGCTGCCCGGCGCGGCGGATCAGCCGCCAGTCGCGCAAGGCCACGCGGGTCAGGGTTTCGCCCATTGCGGCGCGGCCAAGGATCAGCGTTTCCACCGTCAGGCAGGTGGCATCGGCGGCAAGGTCGATCTCGGTGCGCCGGTCGGCGGCGCAGCCCTGAAACAGGATGGTTTCCTGTGGCAGCCAATCCAGCCGGGCCGCAGCGCCGACGCGGGCGGTGACGGTGATGCGCGCGGTTCCTTCGGCCGCGCGGTAGAACCGTTCGGCCGTCTGGGTGGTGGCGGTGACGGCGCAGCCGTCGCCCACGGTCAGGTCCACCGACAGCCGGTCGCCGCCGGTGAGCCCGCCCGAGGTGTTGATGACCACCAGTTCGGGGCCGGGCAGGGCGATGGCCTTGGCCGATCCGGCCTGCCGGAGCCTGTCGAGCCGCCCGGCCGTCCACGTGGCCATGACCTCGCCCCGGCTGCGCTGGTGCCGGGTCGCGGGGGGGGCAATCGGGGTCAGGTCGGTCATGGCACACTCCTGCGGCAAGGGGAGCACCGGGGGGCGGGCGGGCTCAATCCTTGCGGGGGATGGATGGGGGTGCGGCGGGGCGATTGCGGGCGATTTCGCGCAAAGAACAGGCGGTTGGCGCATTTCTTGGGCGATAATCTGAGGCTTGGCGTCGAATCGTGCCGGTTTTGCAGGCAGGCGCGGGCCGCGGTCGGGGCTTTTGTGCAACAGCGCCGCCGCATGCCTTGGCATGCCGCGTTTGTGCTGGCGTGGCGGGCATGGCTTGGGGAAAACCGGGGTCACCCAGCGGAACATGCCCATGCCCCCGACCCAAGACCATCCGCAGCGCTATGCGCTGGTGAACGAATTGCACGCCCGGCCCTTTCCCAGTCTGGAGGCGCCGTGTCAGGCGGTGTTCGTCGCCTTCAAAGAGCCGGTGGAGGCCGCAAGCCGGGACCGCACGCGCGACATGGCGCATCTGGAGGAACTGGTGGACCGGCATGGCGCCCCGCGCCCGCAGCCGGGGGTCACGCATTATTCCGCGCAGATCGGGCGGCATCTGCTGAAATGGGAAAGCCACACCGAATTCGTGACCTATTCGGCCTTTTGCCCCGGTCTTGCCGACCGGCCCTTTGACCCTGCCAAGACCGAGATCTTTCCGCCCGACTGGCAGGACCGCGCACCGGGCAAGCGGCTGTGCGCCGTGCTGGTGCGGGTGGAGTTGATGCCCGAACACCGCGAAAGCATCAGCCAGAAGCTGGAAGACTGGTTCGTGGCGGAATCGCTGGCCTGTGCCGAGGTGCTGGATGGTGTGGTCATCGTCGCCGGGGATTTCCGCATTGATCCGGCGGGAAACATGCGCTTTGCGGTGTTCGTGGAGCCGGGCACCAGCCCGCGCCGCATCGGGCGCGTGGTGCAGCGGTTGTGCGAGATCGAGACCTATCGCGCGATGTCGATGCTGGGGCTGGGCCGTGCGCGCGACCTGACGGGGCGGTTGAACCGGCTGGAGGCCGAACTGTCGGATCTGGTCGGCAGCATGAGCGACGACACCAACTCCGCCGAGACGACGCTGCACGAGTTGCTGCGGATATCGGCCGAACTGGAAACGCTGGCGGTGCGGTTTTCGTTTCGCGCCGGGGCGACGGCGGCCTATGAGGCCATCGTCAACGACCGCATCACCGTCTTGCGCGAGACGCGGTTTCTGGGGCGGCAGACCTTTGCCGAATTCATGCGCCGCCGGTATGACCCTGCGATGCGGACGGTGAAATCGGCCGAGGCACGGTTGCGGCAGATGGTGGAACGCGCGGCGCGGGCGGCGGAGCTGTTGCGCACGCGGGTCGATGTGGAGCGCAGCGCGCAAAACCAGAAGTTGCTGGAAAGCATGGACAAGCGCGCCGATCTGCAACTGCGGTTGCAGGCCACTGTCGAGGGGTTGTCGGTGGTGGCGATCAGCTATTACGCGGTCAGTCTGGTCGGGTATCTGGCCTATCCGGTGGCCGAACCGCTGGGGCTGAGCAAGGGGGCGCTGACGGCGGCGTTTACTCTGCCGGTTGTGGGGCTGGTCTGGCTGATGGTGCGGCGGATCCGGCAGAAGGTGCACTGAGCAGGCGGTCCGCCAGCTTCGCCCCGGCGATGATGGCGCATAGCGCGAGCGCCGCAGCCGAGGACAGGGCCGACAGGCCCGACAGTCCGGCGCCGACGGTGCAGCCGCCCGCCAGCACGCCGCCCACTCCCATCAGCACAGCCCCGAGCGCATAGCGCCCGGTTTCGCGTGGCGAGGTGAACGACTGCCACTGCGCGCGGCGCCCGCGAAGCGCCGACAGGGCCGCGCCTGCCAGCGTGCCAAGGATCAGGCCGGGCCCGAATCCGGGGTCGATCGCGGTCGCGGCGATGGTCCAGAACAGCGTATCCGCCGCCGGTGCGGTGAAGCTGAGTGCCTCGAGCGCGACGGGGTCGAAATCATCCGCCAGCAGCCAGCCGGTGGTGATCCACGCAAGCGGCACAAGCGCGCCGATGGCGGCCCCCTGAGCCAGCGTGGCAAGGTCGGGGCGCAACCGCAGCGCAAGCGCCGCGACCAGCAGCGGCACCAGGCCCGCGGCGGCGGGCAGGGCGGCCAGATGCGGCAACGGCAGGGTCAGGCCGCCCAGCATCTGCGCCACCGGGGCAAGCAGGCCCTTCATCGTGGCATGGGCCGCTACCGCCAGCAGCAGCACGACCAAGGCCGCACGCAGGTTGCCGGTGCCCGCCAGCACGGTCAGCCGCGCGGCGCATCCGCGCGCCAGCACCATGCCGACCCCGAACATTGCGCCGCCGGTCAGGATGGCAACGACCGGCACCCCGGCCGCGAGAAAGCGGTGGTCGGCCAGCGCGATCAGGCCCAAGCCTGCCGCGGCTTGCGTGCCCGCGATGGCCACGGCCAAGGCGGCCAGCCACATGGCGCTGGCGTCGCGCCGGTCGGCCATTGGCCCCGCGACCGCGCGGCGCAGGCAAAAGCGGCTCGTCTCGGCCAGCGCGCCGAAGGCAAGGCCGATCAGCACACCGGCCCAAAGGCTGGCGGCGCGGGGCGTGATGTCGAGGCCGAGTGTTTCGAGCATGGGGCACCGGATGCGGAACAGTGTTCCGATCTGGGGCGGTTCGGGCGCATGGGCAAGGGGCGCGCGGGGTGGTTGCCGTGGAAACGGCGGAACGCTGTTCCGGATCGGCAGCGCAGGGGCGGCGGCTGTCCCGTGGAACGCGCAGGGCCGGGCCGGGGGTTCCGGCCCGGCCCTGCGGCGGGGGGTGATGTTCTTTTTTTTGCGCGGTCAGCGGCCGCGGATGCGCGGGTCCAGCGCGTCGCGCAGG
>JAUXPG010000433.1 GCA_030683915.1 Gemmobacter sp. | reverse complement strand
GAAAGGTTCATAGCGCAGGCGCATCACGTTGGGAAGCCCGGTATGCAATCGCATACCGAAAAGTCCCACCCCCTCAGCCCCCCGTCTGGCGTTGCAGGGTCTGCACCTGTTCGCGGGTCAGAAACCCGGTCGCCGCTACCCTCTGGGCGCGCTGCCAGTCGGCGATGGCACTGCGGGTCAGCGGGCCGAACGTGCCGTTGGTGCCTTGGGTGCCGTGGCCAAGCAACGTCAGCCGCAACTGGATCTCGCGCCGTTCGGGCAGGGTGAGGGCAAGCGCGCGTTCCGCCTCTTCGGGGCTTGCGGGTTCGGGCGGGCGGGGGGCTGGCAGGGCTTCGGCCTGCCGGGCGATCAGCGTCACCTGCGCGCCGGTGACATAGCCGGTGGCGCCCAGGTTGTTCGCCTGTTGCCAACGGGCAATCGCGTTGCGGGTGTTGGTGCCCCATAGGCCATCGGCCCCGCGCGTGTCATGGCCAAGCGCGGTCAACTGGCGCTGGATGATCAGGCGCTGCGCGCGCGACAGGTTCAGCGCGGCTTCGACCTGCGCTGCACTGGCGACGCCGGGGGTGGGAAGGGTCGGCTGCACCGGCTGGACGGGTTGCACAGGCTGGACCGCAGCACCAAGCCGCAGGATCGCGGCCTCGGCCTCGGACTTGTGCAGCCCGTTCGGGTGGCGGGACAGATACGTGCGATAGGCCGCCACGGTATTGATCCGCTGCGCCTCGGCAAAGGCGTTGCGGTCAAGTTCCTGTGCCAAAAGCGTCTGCGCGATGCCGGTGATGGTCTGCCCAAAATCCTGGGCCACCGCAGCCCCCGGCGCCATCGCCGGGACGCCAAGCGCGAGTGAAAGCATGAACGTCCGCATCATTCTGGGGTTCCTTGCAGGTTGGCACGCCGGATCGGGCCTGAAGGCCGGGCGCTTGCATGCGAGGTAACGCGCCCCGCGGGCATCCCGTTCCCTGAACCTGAAAAAAGACCGGGCCACCGGGCCCTGCCAGTCACCCCTGCACGGCGATGCGCCCGTCGACCAACCGCACAACGCGGCCCATGCGGGCGGCCAGTTCCATATTGTGCGTCGCAATAAGCGCAGAAAGCCCGGTTTCGCGCACGATGTCCATCAGCACGGCAAACACCTGATCGGCGGTTGCCGGATCAAGGTTGCCGGTGGGTTCATCGGCCAGCAGCAGTTTCGGGCCATTGGCCAGCGCCCGGCAGAACGCCACGCGCTGCGCCTCGCCGCCCGACAGTTGCGCCGGGCGATGGGCCGCGCGCGGGGCCAGCCCGACGCGGCCCAGAAGGTCAAGCCCGCGTGCCCGCGCCGCCGCGACCGAAACGCCATCGGCCATCTGCGGCAGCATCACGTTCTCCAGCGCGGTGAATTCCGGCAGCAAGTGGTGGAACTGATAGACAAAGCCCACCTCGGCCCGGCGGATTTCGGTGCGCGCCCGGTCTGGCAGGCGCCCGGCGTCCTGCCCGGCGATTTCCACCGTGCCCCGGTCGGCACTGTCGAGCAGGCCCGCCACATGCAGCAACGTGGATTTGCCCGACCCGGACGGCGCCACCAAGGCCACCACCTCGCCCCGCGCGAGCGTCAGGGATGCGCCGCGCAGCACCTGAACCGCCGACGGCTTGCCGGGGTTATAGGTTTTTTCCAGCCCGTCCAGCCGCAACACGGTATCAGTCATGGCGCAGCGCCTCGACAGGGTTCATCCGCGCCGCGCGCATTGCGGGCAGGATGGTCACGACGAATGACAACCCCAGCGACAGGCCCGCCGCCTTGGCCACATCGACCCAGCGCAGTTCGGCGGGCAGCGCATAGATGCCCCGGATCGAAGGGTCCCACACCCCACCCTGCCCGATGCCGTTGACGACCCGGAACACGAAGTCGATGTTCTGGACGAACAGCACCCCCAGCACCAACCCCGCCAGCGTGCCAACCACCCCGGTGGCCGCACCGCACATGAAGAACACCCGCATCACCGCCCCTTCGGTCAGCCCCATCGTGCGCAGGATGCCTATCGCGCGGCCTTTGGTGCGCACCAGCATGATCAGCCCCGCGATGATGTTGAGCGAGGCGATCAACACAAGGATGGACAGGATGACGAACATCACGTTGTCCTCGACCGTCAGCGCGCGCAGGAACGATCCCGAACTGTCGCGCCACGTCCAGATCAGCGCCCGGTCACCCGCCGCGCGCATCAGGGCCAGGGCCATGTCGTCAACGGCTTCGGGATCGGTCACCATCACCTCGATCTCGTCGGCCAGACCTTCGCGGTTGAAATAGGACTGCGCTTCGGCCAGCGGCATGTAGATGCGGGTGCGGTCAATATCCCACCGCCCTGCGGTGAATATGGCGACCACCTCGTAGGCGTTGATGCGCGGGCTGGTGCCAAAGGCCGTGCGGACGCCATCAGGGGAAATCAGGCGGATGCGGTCGCCCACCATGACGCCCAGTTCGCGCGCCAGCGCCGACCCGATGGCGATGCCGTCATCGAACCGGGCAAGTTCGCCCT
>JAUXPG010000338.1 GCA_030683915.1 Gemmobacter sp. | reverse complement strand
GCCCGTCAGCGTATCGTTACCCGCACCGCCCTGCAAAAGGTCATGGCCGCCCGCGCCGTTCAACTGATCTTCGCCACTTTCGCCGGTCAGGGTATCGTGGCCCGGTGTGCCCTCCAGCCCGTCGTTGCCCGGCCCGCCCGTCATCTGCACGCCGGTGGGCAGACCGGGGTCGGGCAGCAGGTCGGTGTCGTCACCGTCCGACGACGAGGCCGATGAAATTTCGCCTGACCGCGCACTGGCAACCCCGCCCGCACCCATATCCGCAAGCCCGGCATCCCATAACTGACCCGAAGGTTCAGGATCGTCAGAAGTTTCGGCCCCTTCATCCTCCGATTCTTCTTCGTCGTCCCGTTCCGCACGGTCAGGTGCCAAAGCGATGCTGCCACCGACCATTCCCACCATCAAAAGGCCCAAAAGCCCGAAAAGACCCAACATCACCGCGCCCCGCAACAAACCGACCCGCATGCGTTAACCAATATTTCGGTTAACTTCTTGATACTAAATAGAAAATATCACGGCCCCTTCCAGAAATCAAGCCCGGTGCGCGGCACTTGTGCGGTCGGTGCCACAAGGCCCTTTTCTTTGAGGGCGAAACCCCCTATACGCCACCATCCGCTTTGCAGGCGGAGCCTCCACGGGCCTAGCTGGACGACATCCCGGCCTGCGCCATAACCCCTGAAAAGGAGACCCCGATGTCGATTACCGTTGAACTGAAGGCCCAGCTCATCAAGGACTACGCGACCAAGGAAGGCGACACCGGTTCGCCCGAAGTTCAGGTCGCGATCCTGTCGTCGCGGATTGCCACGTTGACCGAGCACTTCAAAGGCCACAAGAAAGACAACCATTCCCGTCGTGGCCTTCTGATGATGGTCGCCCAGCGCCGCAAGCTGCTGGACTACCTGAAGTCGCGCGACGAAGCCCGCTACAACACGCTGATCCAGCGTCTCGGCCTGCGCCGCTGACGCTGCCAGCTTGATGACCAGACGCCCGCCCAACGGCGGGCGTTTTCATTTTGTCCGGCGCGAACCGGGCTGGTCAGCCAGCGGTGTTATGGTAAATTGACGCCGGAACTGTCCGAGAGGCGCCATGAACACCGCTCCGCTTCGCGTGCTGCTGTTGGGCGGCACCGGCACCATAGGTCGCGCGACGGCGGCAGCGCTGCACGAGGCCGGCCATAAGGTGACAGCGCTTGTTCGGGCGGGCACACCGACCTGCGCCTTGCCGGGCTGCGACCTGCGGCACGGTGATGTCACAGTCCCAGGCACCGTGGCCGGGGCACTGACCGCTGCACCATACGATGCCGTGGTCTCATGTCTGGCGAGCCGCACCGGCGCGCCCGCCGATGCCGAGGCGATAGACCATCGCGCCCACAGTCTTGCCTTGCAGGCGGCCACGAACGCTGGGCTGCGGCGGTTTGTTCTGCTGTCGGCGATTTGCGTGCAAAAGCCCACGCTGGCGTTCCAGCGCGCAAAACTGGCGTTCGAGGCGGAACTGCAAGGCTCAGCCCTCGATTGGACGATCATCCGCCCCACCGCCTTTTTCAAATCGCTGTCCGGTCAGGTGCGCCGCGTGCAGGCGGGTCGGCCCTTTCTGGTGTTCGGGGACGGGCGGCTGACGGCGTGCAAGCCGATTTCGGATGCCGATCTGGGCCGGTTCATCGCGCTTTGCCTGACCGACCCCACCGCGCGCAATGCCATACGGCCCATCGGCGGCCCCGGCCCTCACATCACCCCACTGGATCAGGTGGCGATGCTGGAGCGGTTGTTGGGGCGGCACGTGCCGGTGCGGCGGGTGCCTGTGGCGCTGATGGATGTGATCATCGCAACCCTCTCCACGCTGGGCCGGGTGTCGCCCCGTTTGGCCGCCAAGGCGGAACTCGCACGCATCGGGCGCTACTACGCCACTGAATCAATGCTGGTGTTCGACCCGCGAACCGGGGGCTATGAGGCCGATGCGACACCGGAATTCGGCTCCGACAGATTGGCGGACCATTATGCGGCCCTGTTGCGCGGCGAGGTTACCGACGACCGCGGCGCCCATGCGGTGTTCTGAACCCTAGCGGTGGTCCGCCAGCAATGCGGCGCGATCCAGAGCAAAGCCGGACGCGATCCATCGGCGCTCCATTTCCTTCAGGGCAGCGCCGAGTGCGGCACCGCGCAGCGTCGGCATCAGGTCGGCGGCGGTGACAGGAAAGCGGGCTGCGGCGGCGGTGGCGATGGCCGGTTGCCAGCCATCGGGCAACGGCGCGCCCGAGCTAGCCGCCGTGACCAGCGCAGCGTCGGTCGCCGCTTCTGCGCCCAGCCGCCATGCAGCCTCGGCCAGCGGCAGCCCAAGCGCGGCGCGCAGGTGCCGCAAAGCCGCCGCCTCGGCGCGCGATAGCCGCAGCGCATCCGCCGGGTCTGGCCCGCCGAGCACCGCCAACCGCCGCAACCAGCGCACCGGCACGCCGGCTTCCAGATGCACCAACGGTGCAAGCGCGCGGGCATCGGTTCCGGGCAAAAGCCGGGCCAAGGTGCCGGTCGCCTGCATCGCAGCGGTTGCCGGGGCAGGATCGGGGGCGCAGAGCAGTTTGCGCATCTCATGCCCGATCCGCTCGCGCGAGAGGCGGTCCAACCCGTCCTGCTGGCTTGCGATGGCGGCCAGCGCCTCTGGGTCCATCCCCGCTGCTGGGTCGCCATACCAGGCGTGAAATCTGAAAAACCTCAGGATGCGCAGACGGTCTTCGGTGATGCGCGCCCGGGCGTCACCGACAAAGCGCACCTGCCGTGCCAACAGGTCCGGCAGGCCGCCCAAAGGGTCGATCACCGTGCCGTCGGGGCGGGCGTACAGCGCATTCATGGTGAAATCGCGCCGCCCCGCGTCATCCTCGATCCGGGCAGAAAAGGCCACTGTGGCATGGCGGCCATCGGTGGCAATGTCCCGGCGAAAGGTGGTGACCTCGTGCGCGCGGCCCATCGCGACGACCGTCACGGTGCCATGCGCGACCCCCGTAGGCACGGCGCGCAGGCCCGCATCATTGGCAAGGTCCGTCACCTGATCTGGGGTGGCATCGGTGGCAATATCCACATCTGCCACCGGCGCGGCCAGAAGGGCATTGCGCACGCATCCACCGACGAACAGCGCCTGATGCCCACCCTGTTCCAGCGCGGCGCAAAGCGCGCGAGTGCCCGGATGATCCATCCAGTCGCCCGCAATCCTCATGGTTCCAGCCGCCCGGCCAGACTGCGCAGGATGCGCGCGGTGGCGCCCCAGATATAATAGGGTCCCCAAGGCACGGCATAATAGTTCCGCCACTGGCCTTGCCAGAAACGCCGCTCCACCCGGTATCGGGCCGGATCGGCCAAATGGGCGAAGGGCACCCGGAACACCTCGGCCACTTCGCCCGCCTCGGCCACGGGGTGAAACGGCGCGGTGATGCGGCCCAGAACCGGCGTCACCATAAACCCCGTTACGGTCTCGTGGGCCGGCAACCGGCCCATAAGGTCCACCAGACCGGGATTGAGCCCGATTTCCTCCTGCGCTTCGCGCAGTGCCGCAGCCTCGGGCGTAGGGTCGCCGGGGTCAAGCTTGCCGCCCGGAAAGGCGATCTGGCCCGGATGATGGCGCAACAGGGACGAGCGTTTGGTCAATACCACCTCCGGCCCCGCCTGTCCTTCGAACAGGCCGACCAGCACAGCGGCTGGACGCAGGACACGGCCTTCGGGGGCACGGAAATCCGGGTTCAGGTCAAAATCAGACGAATCCCCTGCAGGACGCTGCAATGCGTCCTGCAAGCGCGCGATGGCGTCATGCACCCGGCGCCCCCTTTGCGGCGTCAAAGCCAACCGTGGCCGGATCGAGCACATAATGCGCGCCGCAGAACTGGCAGTCCGCCGTCACCGTGCCTTCGGGCGTGGTCATGTGCCGGATGTCCTTGGCGGAATAGATCGACAGACTGTTGCGCACCTTTGCCTCGGAACACGAGCAGCCAAAATTCACCGGCTGGACCGGGAAGATGCGCGGCATTTCCTGATGGAACAGCCGGAACAACAGCCGGTCGGGCGCAAGGGCCGGGCCGATCAGCTCCATCTCCTCGACTGTGTCGAGCAGCATGTTCACCCGCGCCCATGATTCGCCGTCCTCGCCATGCACAAGGTCGGCAGCGGCCAGCAACCCGCCCTCGCCCGTGCCGCCATCGCCTTTGGCAAAGGGCGACGCCTTGGGCATGTGCTGGATCATCACGCCACCAGCGCGCCAGCTTTCCGGCTGACCGGGCGCCTGCGAGCGCCCCAACGAAAGCGCGAATCGGGTGGGTAACTGTTCGGACTGCGCGAAATAGGTTTCCGCAC
Organism: Gemmobacter sp.; assembly: GCA_030683915.1. Taxonomy (GTDB): domain Bacteria; phylum Pseudomonadota; class Alphaproteobacteria; order Rhodobacterales; family Rhodobacteraceae; genus Wagnerdoeblera. Next base: position 2,703 of record JAUXPG010000338.1, on the reverse strand, counting down.
AGTCGGACAGCGAGGTTCCGGCAATCGGGGTAAAGCCCTGATACGGCACCATGCCTTCGCCTTGATCGATCATCACGGCAAAGAACCCTTCGCCAATCTGGGCAAAGGCCGGGCCTTCGGGGACCAGTCGTTCGGCATCATAGCTGGCATAGGCGCGGATTCGGGCGGGCTGGCCATCATCGGTCGGGCCATAGTAATCGGTGGCGATCAGCCGCGCCGGACCCTTGCCCCTTATCTGCAGGCTCAGTTTCCAGCGCAGTTTGACGGCCTGTCCAATCAGCGCAGTCAGCAACACGGCCTCGGCCACCAGCGCCTCGATGGCGGGGGGATAGCTGTGCTGGCCAAGAATGCTGTTGAGCGCGCCGTCCAACCGGGCGACACGGCCGCGCACATCGGCGCCGTCAAGTTGAAAGGGCAGGACGCTGTCGTCCCAGTGGGGGGCAGTCACGGTCATCAGGGGGTTCCTTGCGGTGCCAATAGGGCATGGCGCGGGGCGGTTTGCCGCCTCTATATAGGCGCAACACCCTTGCAGCCAAGAGGCCCCGATGATCCGCCGCTTTGACCAGCCGCCCGAGCCGGGCCGCCGCTATGTCCGCCGCCCCGGCGTCTATGCGATCCTGTGGCGCGACGGCGAGGTGCTTTTGACCCATCAGGCCGACCCGGTCCCGGAATATCAGCTGCCCGGTGGCGGTATCGATGCGGGCGAACACCCGATACCAGCCCTGCACCGCGAAGTACGCGAGGAAACCGGCTGGACTGTTCGCATCCAGCGCCGGTTGGGTGCGTTCCGGCGGTTCACTTACATGCCGGAATACGACCTGTGGGCCGAAAAGCTGTGCACCGTTTATCTGGCCATGCCCGCCCGCCCCCTTGGCCCGCCGACCGAACCCGGCCACACCGCCGTCTGGACCCGCCCAGACGTGGCGGCACGGATCTTGGGCAACCCGGGCGACCGACACTTTCTGTCAACGTTGATCTGATCCCCGCCAGTCGAACAGCACCGCAGACACATCATCGGCAAAGTCGCCGCTGCCGGCAAAGCGCTCCAGATCCCATTGCAGGGCGTCCAGAAACGCTTCGCCACCCAAGCTGATGTTGTGATGAACCATGTCCGTCAGGCCGTCTTCGCCGAGTTCGGCGCCAAGGACATTGCGGCATTCAGTCAGTCCGTCGGTCATCAGGAACAGCCGGTCACCGGGCTGCATCTGCAAATCCAACCTGTCCCACGCGCCACCGGGCACCAGCCCGATGGGCAACCCGCCTTCGCCCAGAACCTGCACCCGCCCGTCGCCGGTCAGCAGCATGGGGTGCGGGTGGCCCGCCTGCACCAGTGCAACGCGCCCGGTTTCCAGATCGGCATCGGCATACACACAGGTGAAGTACTGATCCACCTGCATCACCTCCAGCACCATGCGGTTCAACCGGGCGGCGACGATTTCGGGGGGCCAGGCATCGACCGGGCCGTTGGCGCCGACCACCAGCGCGATGTTGGCATCGGGGGCCGAGGCAGACAGCATGCCCGCCAGCCGCGCCGCCATCATCGCCGAGGCGACACCATGCCCCGATACATCCACTGAAAAGAACGCCAGCCGGCGGGGATTCAGCTGAAAATAGCCCACCAGATCGCCGCCAACGTGGCCCGAGGGCCGCAGCATCAGCGATACCGCCGCGCTGCCGAAATCGCGGTGCCGGTCACGCACGAGCGATTGCTGCAGCTTGCGAGCCTCGATCAGGTCACGGTCCAGCGAATCATAGACGCCCTGAAGTTCGGTTAATGCCGCGCCCAGCAGGCGGTTCTTGTCATGCAGTTCGCGCTGCATTTCCAGCAGCCGCTCGCCGGCCTGCATTCTTGCCCGCAGTTCCGCCGGGTTTACGGGTTTCGACAGAAAATCGTCCGCCCCGGCATCCAGGCCCGACGCAACCTCGTCCTTTTCGGATTTTGAGGTGAGCAAGATGAAATAGCCATAGCTGTCGCCCGGCAGGGCACGGAACGCGCGGCAGAAATCTGGACCCGACAAGCCCGGCATCACCCAATCGGACAGCACGACATCAAAGCTGCCCGCCCGGCACATTTCCAGCGCGGCGTCGCCCGATCCGGCCTCGGCCACGTCATACCCCCAGCGCGCCAGCGACACGCGCAACAGCAACCGCTGCGCCCGGCTGTCATCCACCACCAGCACCCGACGGCGACGGGCGGGCGCGTTCATCTGTTCCACAGCCGTTGCTGGCACTGGTGACCCCTGTCTTGCACGCGAAGATCCTGCGCCGCGCCGGGTTAAGGCGTGGTGAACGATAAAATTGCCGCTTCAGCGGGCCTTGTGTGACACCATCGCTTAACTGCAATCTTCTAGTGTTGTTTTCGGGTGGCAGGCGCCTGTTGTGCGCGGGAGGTGAAGGATGATTGACTGGGAACGGGTCGGAACCCTACGGGACGAAGTTGGCGCCGAAAATTTCGCGGAAGTTGTGGGCATGTTTCTGGAAGAGGTCGACGATGTGGTTGCCCGGCTTTCCCGGGAACCGGACCCTGAAACCTTGGAACGCGACCTGCATTTTATGAAGGGCGGCGCGCTCAACCTCGGGTTCTCTGACCTTGGCGCGTTGTGCCAGACCGGCGAACGCCTTGCCGCCGAAGGCCGGGCCGCCGAGGTGGACGTGCCCGGTGTCGTCGCGCTTTATGCCGAATCGCGGCGCGTCTTTCTGCAG